>JBITAC010000125.1:0-33325 GCA_044439905.1 Phycisphaerales bacterium JB063
GCCCGATGTCGAACTTGGGCGAGGTGTTCTTGCCGGTCGTCTCATCCCGCTCGACGGGCATGCGGACATCCTGCGTGTTAGTCGCCATGTTGGCGAGCGTGAAGCGCAGGGCGTCGGAGCCGTGGGAGTCGATGATGTCGAGCGGGTCCACGCCGTTGCCGAGGGACTTGCTCATCTTGCGCCCCTCGCCGTCCTGGATCATCGCGTGAATGAACACATCGGAGAAGGGGATCTGTGCGGGGGTCTGGCCGCCGTCGGGAGAGAGGAAGTAGCGGTTGAACATGACCATACGCGAGACCCAGAGGGTGATGATCTCGCGCGCGGTGCAGAGGACGGAGGTCGGGTTGAACGCGTCGAGCAGGTCGCGCGTGTCGTCGGACTGCTCGGAGTCCGGCCAGCCGAGAGTGGAAAGTGGCCAGAGGGCGGAGGAGAACCAGGTGTCGAGGACATCGGGGTCTTGGGTGAAGCCTGCTTTTTCAAGACGGGCTGAATCCTTCAGATCAGTGCCGTCATAACAGACGAATATGTCGAATGTGCGATCTCTCTTTTGGTCCACAGAAAGTACGACCTTCGGATCGACTTCCTTGCCGGTTTCATCATGGATCCGAATGGCTCCATGTTCGTATTCGCCTCGTGCGAGATGGTCGAGTCCGCAAGCACCAAAGTCGCCTTCTTCTGCAGACATGCCGCGTTCCACGGTCATGCGAGTATGCCACACCGGGATCCGGTGCCCCCACCAGAGTTGTCGGCTGATGCACCAGTCGCGGATGTTTTCGTGCCAGGTCTGGAACGTCTTGGCGTAGCGCTCGGGGTAGAACTTCAGGCCGGCGCGGCCGGTGGCACAGGCATCCTGCCTGTGTTCCCTCCCCCACTCCCATAGCCAATCATACTGCCCCCCCTCATCGGTCAGCCCGGACTTGACCGGGTTGCTCCGGATGTAGTTCCATTTTTCATAGAACTCATCCTCATCCCGGACGATGCGGTCGAACGACTCATCCTGCCAGAGCGGGCCGGTCGCGCCGCGGGCCTTGTTGATCTGATTGGCCGAGAAGCTCTTGATGCTGTGCAGGAGGGATGACAGACTGTGCCAGTTCTCCTCGTCCGCCCGGCGGGGTGTGAGCAGCAGGTGGACATGGTCGGGCATCACCACTGCGGCATGCAGGTCCATCCGTTCGCCGTGCCAGTGCCTGGCGGCCTCCAATGCGATCCGACGCTCCGCCCCGGTCAGCTCACCCCGCTTGACCCGAAAGGTGATGAAGTAGGTGCTTCCGCCCTGCTCCCAGTGGGGAAGGTTGCGGCGGCCGCGTGCCAGTGTTTGATCTACTGTTATTGGGGGGACCACAGGCAGGATGCCTGTGCCACCGGCTGGGTCCCCCTCGTACTGCGACGCATCCATCGCGCGCAGCGCCGCGCCGGCCAGCCGGTCGTCCGTCACCTTCACGTACCACTGGTCGGTGTAGTACGGCTCGACGGGCACATGGCTGCGGTAGCTGTGACCCACGGCGTGGCGATAGGGCTTGACCTCCTGCATCAGGTCGTGGTTCTTGAACCAGATCACGATCTGCTTGCGGGCGGCTTCGCGTTGCAAACCGACGAACGGCGTGAGTTCCGCATTTTCGCCGGGTTTTTCTTCCGCGGGCCAGCCGTGGTCTGTGGAGATCGACGCGTCGGGGGCCATAACGTTGATAATCGGGAGGTCGTGTCGTTGGCCGATCTCGTAGTCGTTGGGGTCGTGCGCGGGGGTGACCTTGAGGAAGCCGCTGGCCATCTTCGCCTTGGCGTCTTCGCTGTCTTCATCGGGGATCACGACGTAGTCGTCGCCGACGATCGGGATGATTCGGCCGACGATGGGGAGCTTGACGAACTGGCCGATGTACTTGGCGCGTGGCGCGTCGTCCGGGTTTACGGCCACGGCGGTGTCGCCGAGCATCGTCTCGGGCCGGGTCGTCGCGACGGTGGCGTACTCGCCGGTTTCTTCCCACAACTCGGGCGATCCCACGGCGTCTGCCTCGCTGCGCTCGCTGGAAGCCGTGGGCTTGAGCTTCACGATCGGGTACTTCATGTAGTAGAAGTTGCCGTCGATGGTCTCCATCTCGACCTCGTCGTCGGCCAGCGCGGTCTGGCTGACCGGGTCCCAGTTCACCAGCCGTTTGCCGCGGTAGATCAGGCCGTCTTTGAACAGCCGGAAGAACGCTTCGCGTACGGCCTTGGCGCACTGGTCGTCCATGGTGAACCGCTGACGGTCCCAGTCGCAGCTACAGCCCATCTGCTTGAGCTGGTTGGTGATGACCGCTTCGTACTCGTCTTTCCACTCCGTCACACGGGCAATGAATTGCTCTCGGCCATCGGCGCCTTCGAGCTCTTTCTGCTTGTAGTCTTTTAGCGCGGGCTTGCCTTCCGCTTGGAGGCGTTTGTCGACGATGGTCTGCGTGGCGATGCCGGCGTGGTCCGTGCCGGGCATCCAGAGCGTGTTGAATCCGCGCATGCGATGGACGCGGGTGAGGATGTCTTGCAGCGTGTTGTTGAGCGCATGGCCCAGGTGCAGCGCGGCGGTCACGTTAGGCGGGGGGATGACGATCGCGTACGGGTCGCCTTGGGCATCCGGCGACGCGGCGTAGGCCTTGCTCGTGAGGTAGCGCTCGAGGACGTGCGGCTCGACCTGGGTCGGGTCGTAGAGCGGGGGGAGTTCGGTAGCGCGGGCGGGATCGGTGTTGGCGGTAGTCATGTCGAGTGGCTAGGGGTTGGGGCCTAGGGCTTAGGTTGGGGCATCGGGCGTGAACACGAGGAACAACCGCGCGGCGGGTCGTTCTCATTCTCGTGTTTCGTAATCGTAATCGAAGGCCGGTGGCGCGACCGGCGGAGGACTTCCGCGGTCGAGAGCAATCCTTCAGCGTAGCCGGGGCGGCGCGGGGGTCGTCCCCTCAGATAACGGCGACGCTGGAGGTCGGCCTGCTCAACGGCTGGAGTTGCGGTTGTGGCACACGCATCGCCGGATTATACCCGGCCCTTGGACGGTGAACCGACGCCATCCACCCACGCGACTTGCGGGATCCCGAGCAGGTACAGGACGCCCTCGAGCGACTGCGTATTGATCCGCAAGTTGGCCTGCTGCTGGACCTTGGGCTTGGCGTGGTAGGCGACGCCGAGCCCGGCCGCGGCGAGCATCTCGAGGTCGTTGGCGCCGTCGCCCACGGCGAGGGTCTGCTCGGGTCGGAGCCCGAGGTCGCGTGTGATCTCGGCGAGCAGGTCGCGCTTACGCCGGGCGTTGACGATGGGCGGGATCACCCGGCCGGTCAACGCGCCGCCGACGATCTCGAGCTTGTTGGCGTGGTGGAAGTCGAGCCCGAGCCGACCCTTCACCGACTCGGCGAAGTAGGTGAAGCCGCCCGACAGGATCGCGGTCGTGACACCGCGCTGCTTGAGCGTGGCGATCAGCGTCTGCGCCCCGGGCGTGAGCTTCAGTCGATCGGCGACCTTGGCGAGCGTGCGATCACTGAGCCCGGCCAAGACCTTGACACGGTACTGCAGCGAGGTGTCGAAATCGATCTCACCCCGCATGGCCTTCTCCGTCACCGCCGCGACCTCGACGCCCTTGCCCATCTCGATCGCCAGCTCATCGATGACCTCGTGCTGGATCAGCGTCGAGTCCATGTCGAACACCGCGAGCTTGATGTCGGTGAGGAAGTTGTCCTGCGTCATCCAATTGACATCGACGCCCATGAGCTTGTGCAGTTCGAGCATCGCCTGGGGCATCGCGTGGGGGTGCAGCGGCTCGCCCTCGAAAGCCATGACTGCGGCGTCGCCCTGCCCGGCCTCGGGGGCCCGGTCGTCGGGGTGCAGCGAGAGCGGGGTGATGTTGGCGAGCTCCATCCGCTGGGGCGCAACGGCGGTGGAGACGGCACGGAAGTGCTCATCGGTCAGACGCGGGCCGGCAAGGATGACGAGAGATCGGGGCATGGGGGCATCTTACGTAGGGTGGTTGGAGGCCGTCTGCGGCCGATACCCACCGGGCACGGAGTTGTGGGGCAGACATCCCTGCCTGCGACGGGGCGAAGCCGATTGGAACGAAGCGGATCGTGCCTGGGACCCGCGGAAGGCAGCACGATCTACCCGGCGGTGGGTATCGCTCGCGGACTCGCTCCACCCACCCTACACGCGGTGCCTTACCGCCGCTTGCCCTTGCGCTGCTTGAACTTGCGCTTGTTCTGCTGGCTCTGCTTGCTAGAGCCCTTCAGACGCCCGGGCTGTGCGGCGCTCTGGGCCATCTGCGCCATCTCCGCGCTGCCCAGGCCCGCCATCGACTTCATTCGGCCCAGCATCCCCATGCCCGACATCTGCTGGCCCATCACGCTCACCATCTCAAAGCCCTTGACGAGCTGGCTCACGGCCTTGGGTTCCTGGCCCGCGCCCTTGGCGATGCGGCGGCGGCGGCTGTTGTCCAGCAGATCGACATCCTTGCGCTCATCCCGCGTCATCGACTGGATGATCGCCTCGGTCTGGTCGATCTGCTTCTCCTCGATGGGCAGGTCTTTAAGCGCCTTGCCGATGCCGGGCATCATCCCGAGGATCGACTTCATCGACCCCATCTTGCGGATCTTCTTGAGCTGGCTCAGGAAGTCGTCCATGGTCATCTTGCCCGACGCCATCTTTTCCTGCAGGGCCGCGGCCTCTTCCTCGCTGACCTGTTCCTGGGCGCGCTCGACGAGCGAGACGATGTCGCCCATGCCGAGGATTCGGCCGGCGATCCGCGCGGGGTGGAACGGCTCGAGCGCGTCCATATGCTCGCCCGTACCGATGTACTTGATGGGCTTGCCCGTGACCTGCTTGACGGTCAGCGCCGCGCCGCCACGGGTGTCGGAATCGAACTTCGTGAGGATCACGCCGTCGAGCTCAAGCTGGTCGTTGAAGGCCTTGGCGGAGTTCACCGCGTCCTGCCCGGTCATCGCGTCGATGACGAGCATGATGTTATGCGGGTTGAGCGCGGTGTTGACCCGGCGGAGCTCGCCCATCAGGTCGTCGTTGATGTGCAGTCGGCCGGCCGTGTCGAGGATCAGGACATCGACGTTCTGTTTTTGCGCTTCCTTGTAGGCGTTCTGGCAGACCTTGACCGCGACGCCGACTGCCTTGCCGTACTCGGCGCACTTGTCCGCCTCGCCGTAGAACACGACCTCGGCGCCCGACGGGCCTTCGATGGTGGACTCGACCTGCTGGGCGAGGACCTCGAGCTGCTTGACCGCCGCGGGGCGCTGGAGGTCGGCGGCGCAGAGCATGACCTTCTTGCCCCGCTTCTTGAGCACCGCCGCGAGCTTGCCGCACGTCGTCGTCTTACCCGAGCCCTGGAGCCCGCACATCATCACGATCGTCGGGCCCGGCGTCACGAACATCAGCTCGCTGTCGGCCGAGGCCTCGCCGGGGACATACCCCGCGCCGCGCTCCTGCGTCGCCGCCAGCGCCTCGTCGCCGCCCAGCAGGCGGATCAGCTCGTCGTTGACGATCTTGATCATCTGCTCGCCGGGCTGCACGGCCTTGAGCACCTTCTCGCCCGTCGCCTGCTCGAGCACGCGGTCGCAGAACGACTCGGCGACCTCGTAGTGGACGTCGGCCTCGAGCAGCGCGGTGCGGACATCGTCCATCGCGTCGCGGACGTTCGCCTCGCTGATCTCGGCCTTACCCGAGAGTTTGCGGAGCGCGTTATCGAATTTATC
The DNA here is from genome assembly GCA_044439905.1 of Phycisphaerales bacterium JB063. Lineage (GTDB taxonomy): Bacteria > Planctomycetota > Phycisphaerae > Phycisphaerales > Phycisphaeraceae > JAHQVV01. The sequence continues at coordinate 5,706 of JBITAC010000125.1, forward strand.
GGAGAGGTTGCCGAGCATGCGTGGCCTTTCAAGCGACAAGACCGCCGACACGGTGAGGCCGCGCCGCGGGTCGTGGGTTGTAGGGGTCAGGGGCCTGATCGGAGCCGACGCAGATGGTACCGCCAAGGGGCCAAGACGCCAAGGGACACGGCAGATGCGTGGCCACAAAGAGTCACACAGGGCACAAAAAATCCCCTTCCCAAAACAACGCCCAGCCCGATGAGATCACCCGCGACATGAGACGCGACGCAGTTTGTGTTGTGTCTTCTGTGACTCTTTGTGCCGACCTCTCCCCGCCCCGCCTTTTTGGGCGACCTTGGCGCCTTGGCGTTTGATTCGCTTCCGCAATTTACTTTGCATTGCAAAGACACTGCCGCTATATTCTACGCACACCCCTCTCACTTCCGGAGCCCGACGCATGAAAACCTGGTTCAAACAGCTCGATGCGGTGCTGCGTGGCGACGCGACGAAGGTGTCCGCGCTGCGCGACGGGTCGCTCGCCGTGCCCGTGGGCGGGCTGACGGTCGTCATCGCCGTGCTCGCCGCCGCGGCCGGGGCGTGCATGGGCTCCTACGCGGTGGCCCAGCCCGAGGGCGCGGGGGTGGTCCAGGTGTTTGCCTCGGCGGTCAAGCTGCCGCTGCTGTTCGCGCTCACGCTCGCGGTGACGTTCCCCTCGCTCTACGTCTTCAACGCGCTGGTGGGCAGCCGGCTGACGATGGTGAGCGTGCTGCGTCTACTCATCGCGGCCAACGGCGTGATGCTCGCGGTCTTCGCGTCGCTCGGGCCGATCGTCATCTTCTTCGGCCTCAGCACGACGAGCTACCCGTTTATGAAGGTGCTCAACGTCCTGGCGGCGACTGTCGGCGGGGTGCTTGGGCTCGCGTTCCTGCTGCGGACGCTGCATCGCCTGGTGCTGATCCAGGAGGCGAACGACGCGGAGAAGGTGCTGCAAACGCAGCGCGACGCGGCAGAGGACTTCACGCTCGAGTTTGAAGAAGAAGCCGCGCCCCAGCCCGCACCCCAAGCGCAGCCCGAGGGCGATCTACACGCTGGAGACATCGACGGATCGCCGACGACCGAGCCCGATGCCGCTGAACCCGCCGTCCCCCCCGCCCCGACGCCCACCACGCCGGCGGACGAGCGTTCCGAGCGCATCCAGCGATATATCCAGAGCCGGGGCGAGCCGGTCACGGCCGAGGAAAAGCTGACCGCGCTCGACCGCTACACCCCCGTGACGCCGGGCAAGGCCAAGGCGGTGTTCCGGGTGTGGGTGGTGGTGTATGCGGTCGTGGGCGCACAGATGGGCTGGGTGCTTCGGCCGTTCATCGGCGCGCCGAATGTCGAGTTCACCTGGCTGCGCGGCAAGGACAGCAACTTCTTCCTGGACTTCATCGAAACCCTTGGCCGACTGCTGGGCGGGTAGCGCACGCGGTGGTGTGTTGCGTTGCCGCTTGCGGCTTAGCGCGTTTGCCCGATCCCGCGAAGCGCAAGCGGCGGCGGGCTGATCAACCGGACACTTCTCTCAACGTGGTCGCACGATGCCCTTGCCCACCGCCATCCTGAACCGTGCCGACGGTGTGCTCCGCGCTCGGCCGATCGACACCGCCATATCGCCGATGGGTCGGCTGCTGCGGCTGGCTGGGCTGGTCGTCCTCTTTGGCATGCTCTACGGCGGGGTCATGGGCACCTTTGGCGGGCTCACCCCCGACCGCGCCCTGCAGATCAGCTACTCGGCGGTCAAAGTCCCGATGCTGCTGTTCATCACCTTCGCGCTCGGGCTGCCCAGCTTCTTCGTCGTCAACACCCTGCTCGGGCTGCGCGACGACCTGAGCGACGCGCTACGTGCGCTCGTCTCGGCACAGGCGGGGCTGACCGTTGTCCTCGCGTCGCTCGCGCCGTTCACCGCGTTCTGGTACGTGAGCAGCGCGAACTACTCGGTGGCCATCCTCTTCAACGCCGCCATGTTCGCGACCGCGAGCTTCGCGGGCCAGGCGGTCCTGCGCAAGCACTACGCCCCGCTGATCGCACGCAACCCGAGGCATCGGCTGGTGATGTGGTGCTGGCTGGTCGTCTATGCCTTCGTCGGCATCCAGATGGGCTGGGTCTTGCGCCCGTTCATCGGCTCACCGGACATGGCGACCCGCTTCTTCCGCGAAGGCGCATGGAGCAACGCGTACCTGGAGTTGATCGAGATCATCGGCCGGGCGCTTGGGGGGTGAAGCCCGACTCGATCAGCCGCCCCACCGTCGTGCCGTCGCGTCCCGCAGCCTGCTCCGCCAGGTGGTACGCCATCTGCAGGTGCAGGCACTTGATACGGTCAAAGTCCGCGATCCCGCCGATGCCTTTGTCCCGCAGCGTCTCGCCATAGCCCGCGTCGATCGCCCGCCGCTGCTCCGCCTCGGTCAGCAGCGCCCACCGCGCCGCGGCGTACCGCCGGTGGTCTGCGTGTACCGCCTCACGCAGCGCCCCCTCGCCCGCGATCGCCCGCTCCAACGCCCCGACCGCGCCGTCGCGCTCGAGGTCCGCCATACGCTTGCAACACACCGGGTCGATCAGCCAGTACATCGTCGGGAACGGGAACACCTGTACATCCCCCACCCCAGACGCTCGGCGAAGCGGGTGGTTGGTGATGACGGCCGGCCTGCCCTGCGCGTCCCGCGACGCGACGCCGAGCACCGTCACCCCCGAGGCCTCCTGGCCCAATCGCTCCGCGATGTACGTCTGGTCGTCGATGGAGAGTGTGCTTAGGGGCAAGGGAGATCCAGGCAGGATTAGCCGGCGGCCTACGGACACCGAACGTCATGCGTTAGTCTGTGCGTCCACGCCCGGCGTGCGTAGGCCGCCGGCTATCCGCCGATCACTTATCCTATCGGCTCCCCACCTCCGAGTGCCACCCCATGAGCGAATCCGCCATCACCCCGACCGACCCGACCGCGCTGCCCGTTGTGACGGGGGTGATCGCGAGCGTCGGCGACGGGTTTATCGAACTCAAGCTGCCGGGCACGGACTATCGGCCCAAGCTCCGGGTCGCGGCCGACTTCGCCGGCCAGGTCGGCCAGAAGGTATCGGGCGTGGTCCGTGCGCAGGCGCGTCGGATGGATGTCGTCACCGCCGGGGGCCGGTTCGTTGAGCCCGTGTTTGGTCGGCCCCGGCGGGTGCAGGGCATGGTCAGCGGCGGGAGCGTGACCGATAACGCGGTGTACGTCACGGCCGGGCCGCGTCTGTGCATCACCCCCCTGCCCCCGCAGCAGGCCTCGGACTTCTCCCTGGGCGAGATGGTCAGCTTCGACGTCGAGCCGGGCGCGAGTTTCGAACGGGTCTAGGGTGCCGGGGCCAGGGTTTCGGGTCCGGAGATCAGCATGGATGACAAGGCGTACCGCAAGCTGGAAGTCTGGCAACTGGGTATGGATATTGTGGATGTTATCTACAAGCTGACCCGCCAGTTGCCCGATGATGAGCGATATGGGTTGGTCAGCCAGATGCGCCGCGCGGCCATCTCGATCCCATCCAACATCGCCGAGGGCTACGGCAGACACCACCGACCCGAATACATCCAGCACCTGTACATCAGCCGAGGCTCACTCATGGAGCTCGAAACCCAGTTGATCGCCTGCGTCCGGCAAGCGATGGTCGATCGAGAATCCGCCGTGCCGACTTGGACCCTGATGCAGAAGACCGGCGCAAAGCTCACTAAACTCATTCAATCGCTTGGCTGATTGACGAAACCCGAAACCCCAGACCCGAAACCCGAAACCCCATGCTCAAACGTATCCTCGTCACCGGCGGCGCCGGGTTCCTCGGCAGCCACATCTGCGAACGCATGGTCAACCAAGGCCACGACGTCATCTGCCTGGACAACCTCTTCACCAGCCAGAAGCACAACATCGCCCACCTGCTCGAAAAACCCAACTTCGAGTTCATCCGCCACGACGTGACCAACCCCATCACGCTCGAGGTCGACCACATCTACAACATGGCCTGCCCCGCCTCACCCGTGCACTACCAGTACAACCCCATCAAGACCATGAAGGTCTCCGTCATGGGCGCGATCAACATGCTCGGCATGGCCAAACGCACCGGCGCACGCATCCTCCAGGCCTCCACCTCCGAGGTCTACGGAGACCCCACCGCCGACTTCCACCCCCAGCCCGAGCACTACCGCGGCAACGTCAACCCCATCGGCGTCCGCGCCTGCTACGACGAGGGCAAACGCGCCGCCGAGACACTCTTCTTCGACTACCACCGCGCCAACAACGTCGACATCCGCGTCGTCCGGATCTTCAACACCTACGGCCCACGCATGCACCCCTTCGACGGACGCGTCGTCACCAACTTCATCGTCCAGGCCATCCGCGGCGAAGACATCACCATCTACGGCGACGGCTCACAGACCCGCAGCTTCTGCTACTGCGACGACCTCGTCGATGTCATCATCGCCATGATGAACAACGACGACCCCGGCTACGTCGAGGGTACCCACGCGACCGACCCCGACTTCGTCGGCCCGGTCAACATCGGCAACCCCGGCGAGTTCACCATCAAGCAGCTCGCCGAACAGATCATCGAACTCACCGGCTCGTCGAGCAAGCTCACCTTCCTCCCCCTGCCCAACGACGACCCCCTGCAGCGCAAACCCGACATCTCGCTGGCCAAAGAAAAACTCGGCTGGGAGCCCAAGGTCGCGCTCCGCGACGGGCTCATCAAAACGATCGACTACTTCAAGTCCGTCGACCTCGACCGCTTCCGCCAGCCCACCGACCACACCGCCCACAAATCGTCCGCCGCGGCAAAGGTGTAAAGACGTTTGGGCGTAGGGTGGGTGGAGCGGGTCCGCGAGCGATACCCACCAAGACCTAACGCATACGGCGTCCTGATGTTTAGCCCGACGCCCAACGGGCGCAGCGTCCCGGGGCCCATGCACGTGTCGCGCTACGGGCGTGGTTCATGTTGTGCCGGCAGCACGGACGCCGGCCCCGATGGGGCCCGGGCTAAAAGATGGTGTGTCACCCGCATCGGTTGCGCGCGGTAAGCCGCGGCACAAACCGCCCGGTGGTCTTCATGTAGTCTCGGTATTCGTCGCCGAACACGCCCATGAGCGCCTGCTCCTCGCGGCGGGCCTTGAGGTTCATCATGGTGACGTGCGCCGCCGCGACCAGCGCGATGGGCCAGCTCATCACCGCGACCGCCGTGAGCACGACCATCAGCACGCTCAGCGCATAGATCGGGTGGCGGACCCACGCGAACAGCCCGGTCGTCACCAGCCCCTGGCCCTCGCCGTCCTCGACGATCGCGACCGACCAGTCCCGCCCCATCTCGACCCAGCAGCGCACCGTCACCACCACGCAGCCTACCGCCCCCGCCGCCGCGAGCCAGCGCACCACCCCCCAGGGCCCTTGACTGGCCGCCTCGAACGGGCCAAAGGGCGGCGCGCCCTTGTGCAGGGCGATCGCCGGGATCGCGTTCCAGCCCACGATCACCAGCACCCACAGACGCATCAGCCAGCGGTCGCTCGATCCTCGCGGCCGAAGCGCCCCGCGCTGCCCCGTCCACCGCCGACGCAGCCACGACAGCGCCACCACCGCCGACCAGTACCACCACACGCACAGCATCACGACCAGCACCGGGCCGTCCGGCAACACCGTCGACCATAGGCCCGTCATCGCTTGCGCTATCGTTGGCATGGCGTACTCGGCACCGCTAGTCGGAATCTGTCGGCTCGGTCTGGGGCGGGAACACACCCGCGACATCCGGCTCGCCCTCATACACCGCGATGACCAGATCGATCATCAGCTGCTGGATCTCGGGGTCGGTCTCGATGTCGAAATGGTCAAACTCCCCGCTGCTCAGCGCCGGGTCGGCGCTATAGCGCACGTCGTAGTTGATCAGTTCCGTGTCCTCGCTGACCGCCGACACCGCGATACCGCGGAACGCGGGGAACCAGTCCGTCGCCGGGTGCGAGAGGTAGATGTTGTGGCAGCGATGGACGTTGCCCGGCACGGTGCGTGGGTTGGTCGCGTCCAGCAGCAGGACATAGTCCACGTCAATCCCTTTACGCTCAAGCGCCGCCGCGAGCAGCAACGCCTTATCCGCGCCCAGCGAGTGCCCGCTCAACACCAAAGGCCGACGCAGCTCGCCGCTCGCGTCCATCGCCTCGATCTCCCGGCAAAGCGCCTTCCATTCGGGCCCGGGCATCGAGTGGCCGTGGTACCCCCGCTCCCCCAGGCCGTCGGCGACGTCGTCGAGCCCCTTGGAAAACACGTTCCACAGCCCCAGCAGGTAGAACGAGCTGCCCCCGCGCTCGACCCCCTCGTAGCTGATGGGCTGGCTCATCCCGCAGCCCGTAAGCAGCGGGGCCGACAGCAGCAGCGCAGCGAGGAACACGAAGGGTCGGCAGGACATGGAGCGAGAAATGTGCATAAGAAACCGGATCGGGTTGCCGGGCCGCTAAGACGTGGAAGCCGAGCGCGACGCCGTTTTTCGCGGGCCGTTCAACGCACGCCCCAGCCAGGTGAATCGCACAAGATACCGGTAGCTCACCAGCGTCGCCACACCGGCCACCGAAACGATCACCCCAAACTTGACCCAAGGCGACACCGGCCAGCCCCGCAGCGCCATGAGGCCAAGCCCCACCAGCGGCAGATGCACCAGATACACCCAGTACGCCGAGTCGCTCAGCCAACGCACCCAGCCCCGCGGCTTGGCCAGGACCGTCAGCCCCAGCCCGACCATCCCCCACACCATCAGCCAGCAGAACAGCGACACCCCCACCGCCAGCCCCAGCCGGTCCAGCCAACCAAACGCCCCGCCCGCATCGACGTGCTCGAAGTACCGCCGGGCAAACACCATCGCCACCCCAAACGCCGCGACCGACCCCGCCAGGTACGCCCCGGTCCACCGGGTCAGCGCCCCCATCTCGCGGTGCAGCCGAAACAGATACACCCCCACCGCGAAGAAGTAGCCCTGGTACGCAAGCTGCACGACCTCAAACACCCACTGCGGCCCCGTCACCGGGAGGATGTGGTGGTAGTCGAGGTACATCCCCGGAAAAAAATACAGCGCCGCAAACGTCGGCAGCGCAAACACCATCGGCCGAAGCCCCGAACAATAAACCGCACGCACCAAAGGCCCCGGCGCAATATCCGTTGGAACCCGTGGGCTTCGCAGTTTCAACAGCCCCCAATACCCAAACGCGAAGACGACGAGGTAGTTCAGGAACCACAAGTGTGCCGGCCCGAGGTAGCCCGCGTCGATCCCCGCATCATCAAAACTCACCCGCGCGACCTCCTCCCACGTCGCCCGGCCCTCGACCTGCCAGCCCCAGCCCCAGATGTAGTACATCGCCGGCAGGATCGTCAGCGTCGCAACAGTCACGGGAATCAGGATGCGCAAGACGCGGTGCTTGAGGAACCCGCCCGCGCCGCGACGCCTCGCCAGCATCGCGGCGAAGAAGCCCGCCATCACAAAAAACAGCGGGATCCGCCAGCCGTGGATCCACCAGAACATCAAGTCAAACCCGTAACTCGTCGGCTGGTCCTCGAGCGGCCAGAGCAGCCCGTCCATCGGCCGGACCATGTACGTAATCGCCGCGTGCAGCACAATCCCCAGCAGCATCGCCCCACCACGCAGCGCATCAAACCCGTGAAAACGCGGGGTCTTGGCAGGCATCAGCGATGGGTTGGTTTCAGACAAGCGAGGATTGTAGCTGGCCCCGACGACAGGGTGCACCGCGCTGCGAAAACCAGAGCGACATCGCCTTGCCTTTCTGCCTAGACCCCAGCCACTAGACCCTAGCCCCTACCTACTCCCCGCCCATCTGCTCGATGAACGCGTTGGCCTCTGTGATTGATCGCTCCATCTCCGCGATCAGCTCGGTCACATCGTCCTGGATCCCTGCGGCGGTGCCCTGGATCGACGCGATCGCCTGCGCGTTCAGGTTGTGCTTCAGGAACAGCACCTGGTCGTGCAGCGCATCGAGTACCGGCTGCATCGACTCTTCCGCGCGGCGCATCGCGGCCAACATCCGCTCGTACCGCTCCTTCGTGTCGTCGAGCTGCTGCTCGCTGCTTCGGCGGAGGTCGTCGTTGCTGTATTCATCCAGCTCATTTTCCCATTCCTTGAACAGCGCCGTCGCGACGGACTCGACCGAGTCGATCTTGTCCTTGACCGTATTGGCCGAGGACTGGCTGCGCTCGTAGGCGCGGTTGAGCTTTTTGTACATGTCCTCGAGGTCGCTGCCCTCTTCAAACTCGACGACGCCGCGGAACTCTTCGAGCGCGCTGGCGAACTGATCCTTGGCGTTTTCCTGCTTGTCGCGCGCCTCCTCGACGCGGTCGACGAGGATGTCGCGTTTGTGGACGCCGAAGGTCTCCATCGTCTTGTAGTAAGCGGTCTTGCACCCGGGCAGCGGGCCGGCGACGCAGAGCAGGAGGACGATCAGGGGGAGCTTTTTCATCGCACGCATCTCGAAGGGGGTGAATCCGCAGGGCCTCGGCCCGACGCCGGGCACCCCGCATTGTAACCCGCAGGCCCGGCCGCGCGGCACGCGACGCCCCGACCCAACCGCAAGCCAACACCGCCCTAAACGCAAACCAGACACGGCCTTACAGGCCGGCACCGTGCGGGCATGCAACAAAAATGGATTGATTTGCGACGCGATGCGCAAACCCCGGGCCCGGACACGTGGTATGGATAGGCGTGGCCGACGGGCCGCCCCGACCGCCTGAGGACTGCTGCGTGAACGGCTGGCTGGAGACGATTTACCGCGAGAAACGCCAGGGGCTCTTCGGCCTCGCGCTGTCGATCACGCGCAGGCCGGCCTCGGCCGAGGACGCCGTGCACGACGCCGTGCTCCGCCTGGCGCGTCTGCCCGCTCCGCCCGAAGGCGACGCCACCGCCTACGTCTTCCGTGCCGTCCGCAACGCCGCGCTCGACCAGCTCCGACAACGCAAACGCGGCATCAACGGCAAAACGCTCGGCCAAACCACCGGGCAACCCAACGGCCAGGCCCCCGACGTCTGGCTCTTCGCCGACCCACGCCCCTGCCCCGCGCAGCAGACCGAACAGGCCGACCAGCAGCGACGCCTGATGCACGAGGTCCAACAGCTCCCCGACGCCCAGCGCGAAGTCATCCTGATGAAGGTCTTCGGCGGGCTCACGTTCCAGCAGATCGCCGACGCAGGCGATGCCCCGCTCTCGACCGTCGCCTCGCGCTACCAGCGCGGGCTCGCCCAGCTCAGGGCGCAGATGGAGACCCGATATGAACCCGCAAACGCCTGACGATAACTCGGCCAAGCAAGAAAACGAATCGCTCGACGCGTCGCAGATCGCCGAGATGGAAGCCGCGCTGTCGTCGCTGCCACTCGCCCAGCCCACGCCGCTGCTCGACCACCGCGTCGCGTGCGCCTTGCGTCAACCGGATGCCGCACCGACCGCCCCGTCCGCCGACGCGCTACCCCTGCACGCCGTGCCGCCCGCTCGCTCGCACCGGCTGACGTGGGTCGCCGTCGCCGCGGTCGTCGCGCTGCTCGCCGCGCTCTGCGTCGGGCTCTACCTCGAAGGCCCCGCCACACCCGCATCACATCCCATCGCTGAGCAAGCGCCCGAGACACCCGGCGATCCGAGCCACCCCCACGCCGACACCCCCGGCGAGTCCACCTCACCCCAGATCGCTCGGGCCGGCTACACCTTCCAGCCCGACCCCATGAAGCTGCACTGGACCCGCGACCTCGACCAGGGGCTACTCACCTCCGACGCCGGCCAACCCGTCCGTGCGATCCGTCGACAGGATGTCGAGCAGGAAGTCTGGGTCGATGTCGAACGCGGCGTCACCGTCCAGATCACACGCCCCCGCGAACGCATCGTCGTCGTCAAGCAGCCGACGTTCTGACCCCGCGCGCCACGGCAAACGCGACACGCCAAACACACTTTTTCAAGAACACCGCGTAAAAACCAAGCCCTTACGCGTGTACCCGATAGAACATCACTCCCCCACCCAACGCCCCGATGGAGCTTTCCCAATGAAACGTACTGCCTTGACCACCGCCGCCCTGCTCGCCGCCGCGCTCGCGCTGCCCTCGCTGGCTGAAGAGGCCCCCGCCGCGCCCGCGCAGGCCGAGCACGAGGTCGTTGTCGTGGAAACACACGATGGCGAAGCGGTCGAGGTCCGCCGCATCCAGCGTGTGCGTGCCCGCGCGGCCGAAGTCGAGCCGGCCAACGACGTGTTCCTGAACGTCGAGGTCGTCGGCGAGCCCGGCGTCGATGGTGCCGAGGGCGGCCAGATCCGCATCGTGATGATCGACAAGGACGGCAACATCATCGAGCACGAAGACGGCATCGCGCTGCAGTGGGTCGAGGGTGCGCACATGCCCCTCCCCGGGGTCGATGTCTGGCGTGTCGCCGACCCGGAGGGCCAGGTGTTCTTGCGTGAGATCGCCCTGCCCGACGTGGTGGGCCAGGCCCCGGTGAACCCGCCGATGGTCGAGGCGACGTACCTCGGCCTCAACTGCGAGCCGCTGGACTTCGACACCGCGGCGCTGCTGCTGGTCGACGAGGGGACGGGCCTGTCTGTCACCTTCGTCGCGGAGGACAGCCCCGCCGCCGCCGCGGGCCTCGAAGCCGGCGATACGCTCCTGAAGCTCGACGACCAGGTGCTCATCAACCCCGAGCAGCTCGCGGTGCTGATCCGGACCCACGAGGCGGGCGAAAGCGTCACGCTGCTGGTCGTCCGCGAGGGCGATGAGTTTGAGCTCGAGGCCGAGCTGGGCACCAGCACCGTCCCGCAGCTCGGCCCCGGCGGACGCAACCTCAGCCAGTTCTGGAACGTCGAGCGCCGCGCCTTCCCCGGCGAGGAACTTGAGTTCCACGTCATGCCCGAGGCGATCCACGGCCGACTCGCGCAGATCAACCCCGACATCGAAGACATTGAAGTCCAGATCGAACGCATCGAAGCCCTCTTGGCGGAGCGGGCCCGCGCCATGCCCAACCTCGACGAGCTCCGCCGCAACGCGGACGCGATGCGCGAGCAGATGCGGGTCCATGAAGAAGCCATCCGCCAGATGATCGAGCAGCTCCACGGCCAGCACGGGCAGCTCGACGAACTCCACGAGTTTGAGTTCGAAGGCAATGCCGCCATGAACATCGTCTGGAACGACGGCGAACACACCATCAAGATCAGCGGCGACGGCGAAGGCAGCCAGACCCTCCACGTCACCGACGCCGAGGGCAACGTGCTCTACGATGGCGCGATGCCCGAGGGCGAAGCCATCGACGAGCTGCCCGACGGTGTGGGCGATAAAGTCCGCGAGATGCAGGGCATGCACCGCTTTGAGTTCCGACGCGAAGGCGCACCGGAGGCACCCGAAGCACCGGAGGCCCCCACCCAACCCAACGCCGACGCCTGAGCCCAACACCCCCTTGCGACGTCCCCAAAGCCCCACGGCCTGCCCGCACTACGGCGGCCGTGGGTCTTTCTATTCCGCCCCGCCTATCATGCCCCCATGCGCTACCGACTCATCGCGATCGACCTCGACGGCACGCTGCTCTGCCCGCAGGGCCAGGCCAGCGCCGAGAACCTCGGCGCGCTGCACGACGCCCGCGCCAAGGGGGTCCACATCCTTCCGTGCACCGGGCGCGGCTGGCGCGAGTCGCACCGCGTCATCAGCGGGCTGCCCGACGCCGAGCTGGGGATCTTCAACACCGGCGCGCTGGTCTGCAACACCGCCGACGGCAGCACGGTCGACGCCGCGCCGCTCTCGCGCAAGACGGTGCTCGGGCTGATCGAGCTGCTGCGTGGTCGGCCCGAGGCCGTGCTGCTCTACACCGACCCGGCGCAGACCGGCCTTGAGTATGTCGCGACAGGGGACGGTCGGCTGACCCGCAACACGCGCTGGTGGTTCGAGGACAACGGCCTGCGTTTTGTCGAGACCCCTACGCCCGACGCAAACGTACTCGACCACATCGTGCGAGTCGGGCTGGTATTGCCAAGCCGGGACGCCGAAGAGATTGTCCGCCTTGTCACGGACCGCTTTGCAGGCAAGGTCGAGGCCCACGCGTTTGATGCGGTGCAGATGGACGAGGACGAGCCGATGCACATCGTCGAGATCTTCGGGCCGGGCGTGACGAAGTGGCGCGGGATCGAGGTGGTCGCCCAGCGCTTTGGGATTGTGGACGCGGAGGTCGCGGTGATCGGCGACCAGGTCAACGATCTGCCGATGTTCCGCCGCGCTGGCTGTGCCGTGGCGATGGGCAACGCGATCCCCGCGATCAAGGCGATCGCCCACCGCGAGACCCGGTGCAACCAGACGCACGGCGTCGCGCACGCGGTCGAGCAGATGCTCGCCGGGGCGTGGTAGACCCCTCCCCAACGAGCCGCGACCGTGTGGGAGCGGACCAACGACGGTGATACGGCAACAACGTGATGTCTCAACCTACTGTTGGGGCATCCCCAGTCATGTGATCGCCGACCCAGCAGGTCCGCTCCCTCACGGTCGCGGCTCGTTGGAACTTTGTCATGCATTATCATGTCCCTTATGACCACCTCCACCGAAACAAACACCGTCCCCTGCCAGATCAAACGCCTGCCCGGCAATGATGCCCAGACCGGCACGCCGCTGCCCGCGTACCAGTCCCGGCACGCCGCGGGCATGGACATCCACGCCCACCTCGATGCGCCGATCACGCTCGAGCCCGGCGCGATCGCGATCGTCCCCACCGGCTTCGCGATCGCCGTGCCCGTCGGCTACGAGGCGCAGGTCCGCCCACGCTCCGGGCTCGCGTGCAAGCACGGCATCAGCGTCCCCAACGCCCCGGGCACGATCGACGCCGACTACCGCGGCGAGGTCAAGGTCGCCCTCATCAACCTGTCCAGCACCGCCTTCACCATCGAGCCCGGCATGCGCATCGCACAGATGGTCATCAAGCCCGTCCCGCAGTGCGTCTGGCAGGAAGTCGAGACGCTCGACGACACCCAACGCGGCACCGGCGGCTTTGGCCACTCGGGCGTGTGATCCAACCGCCGGGTCATCGATTGCTCAGTCTTCTTCGGTCATCCGGCGGATTTGCTCGGGACCGTCTCCCCGCAGGAGATGGACGTATTTGATATCGCCGAGGTTGACCGCGTGCGGGGAGTCGCCCGCCTCGTAGGCCTCGATGGTGTGCCAGTACTCCACCACCGGGTGATGCAGGTTCGTGTAGTCGATCCGGAAAAATTCACGACGCTCGGGTGACCCACGCGGGTCTCTGCGAAGTGTCAAGATAAAGCCATCCTGCTCGGCTACCATCGGTCCCAGATGTCTGGTCTGGGTCGAGTGAATCTGCGGGTACCGACGCGACGCGTTTTGAGTCACCAAGCGTTGGTCGAAGTTGAACGTGTACCATAGCACCTGCCCGGAGTGCTCCCCACCCGGGCCGACTGTTTCTTGCATCAACAGATAGAACGACGGCGAGCCCCGGTTGCTCGCGATCTTGGTCACGTCCTCGATCGGTGAACCCACGCGCTGCGCGACGCCGACCTCGTCCGGGCCGACCCCGCGGTCGTAGTCCTCAACATCCCACCACAACGACACCCGCATCGGCCATAGCGCATCCTCCGCGCAACGCCACTCCGCCACACATGGCTTGATGTCGCCGCCTCGGCCGTGACGGTATCGCATCACCACCCCGCGGCCCTGGTCCATCGCCTCCCACTCAAACTCCAGGTCGTCCCCACCCATAGCGTGGTAATCGTCGCTCCAAAACGCCTCGATGTAGTTCGCTTCGCGCGCGTTGAAGTAGTACTTCAGACGCATCGGCCGCCCCTGCCCCACCCCCGGCGGCGCGAGACTGCCTGTCAGCAACAGCACCTGCCCGCTGAATGCCTCGTCCCCCGCGGTGATGTCGCCCATCTCGAACAGCTTGCGGCGGAAACGCAGGAGCTCTTCGTGGGGATGGCCATGACGGTCGTGACCAAACCGCTCCATCCGCGCGCGCTGCGACTGCATCGCGTCCCACATCTCTGTGCGGTATGCCTCCTCAAGCGGAGCGATATCCTCCACACAGGCGAGCTTCGCTTCGGTCGCGACCACCAGGAAATCCACCCCGAGCTGCGATGCCTCTGGCGAGCCCTCGACATCCACCAGAATCGTGTCCAGAAAACAAGCCCCGTCCGCCTCTGGAGCGGAGAGGTCCCAGCCCGACGCGGCGCGGTGCTGTACACGGATCGCCGCCGCAGCCGCGTCCTCATCATCCTTCTCCAGCTTGTCGGCCAAGCGGTCCAATGCCCGTAGATAGCGACCATGCTCACGCTGTACCGTTCGGCTGAAACGTGCCTGCGCCCGATCATGGTCCCGGCGGTAGCGGTCACGCACGTTACCCACCGCGTGCTCATAGGCCTCCAACGCCGCGGTGAAAGAAGCCGAGTGGTCTTGCCCCAAAGCCCCCGGGGCGATGAGGCAGGCCACGATAAGCACGACCAACGCAAAAGCAGGCGTTTTGAGCATCCTTCCAATGTACCGGTTGCTGGCCGTCAAGTCAGCCCTTTAGCCCACGGCTTTTCGGCGAGCAGTCGCGAGCCGCGACGCCGTGGGTTTCAATACTGCAAGCTCGCTCCCGCCCCCAAGGCCAGTAATGCCGTGCATCAGTCACGCGTCTATCATGTCGCGATGAACCGACTTCAACCCCGCCTGCTGCGTCTCCTTCCCCTGCTTGCCATACTGTTGGCGGTGGGCTGTACAAACCCGTACCTGAAGGGTTTTACGGGCGACGCCGCGGTGCCGCTGGGCAAGGATGCGCCGGTGCAGGTGATCGGCGCGAACCGGGACGACGCCGAGCAGATGCGGCGGTTCGAGGCCGCCAAGGCCCAGGCCGACCGCGAGCAGGTCCTGCTGGGCACGTCGACGATCGTCTCCGCCAGCTCGCTGCGTGACGAGGTCGCCGCCGAGGCCGGCCGAGAACTCGGCGCGACCCACGTGCTCTACAGCTTTGCCTACGTGACCTCGACCGTCGAGACCGACCGGCGGACCGACCACCACACCTACGACTACGACAACCACCGCTCGCACGGCCGATCGTACTCCACCACCTCCACGACCCGCCACTGGTTCGAGTACCGCGCGTACTTTTTTAGATCCAACCACTAAAAACTAAGCGGCATGGAGACGACTGGCTCAAGCGGCTTCACTCACCGCCGCTGGATCGGGCCCGTCGCACTCGGTTCATCACCCCGCTCATACCACGCGGTGTTCCACCACAGTCTCGCTTCGCCGCGCCCTCGCTCATCAAAAGTGATGGTCATCACGGCGGGATTATCCTCAACCGATGGGTCGTATCTCAATACGATCAAATCGTCCTGCTGCTCGACAAGCATCGGCCTGGGGTTGACCGCCCCCCAGTCATCGCCGCTGCGCACCTGCCACCGAGTCACCTGACCATATTGAACCTCATATCGATGCTGAAACCGCTGTCGGTCGCTCCCGCCGTCGGGCGAGATACGGCTTGTTAGATCGACGACGTAACTCCCATTTGGAAGCGACTCGATCTGCTGCCGAGCACCGCCGATGTGTTGCATCGTGCCGGTGGCGTTATCAACCGCGCCCGCAGCATAGTCTGCGCCGACCCACCAGATACGTGCCGACGCCCGGCCCTCGCCCTGTGGCGTCCACTCCATCGCCATCGCATCCTCGTTGCCATTGTTGAGACGCAACACCACCTTCCCCTCGGGCTGTACCTCGGACCGCCCCGCCAATTCCACAAGACGCCAGCCGTTGTTCCAGCGAATCAGATAGCGCGTTGCACCGTTCTCGTCGATGTGGGTCAGCATCGAAAACCGCTGGCCGCGGCGCCCGGAGTTCGTTCTTCGGCCGTTGAAGAGGTAAAAACCATAGGGCAAATCGTCGGTAAGCTGTGCCTCGACCGCCGCATCGACTTGCCCTCCAGCCAGCCCGCCCCCATCGCCTTGGGATGCAACTTCGGGGAGCACGACCTCGTCGCCTTGCAATGTCAATGACTCGACGGCTTGAGCAATCTCATCCACCGCTTCCAAATCACCCGCACGCATCGCCTGCTCACGAGACTGCTCGAGCAGGCGAATCAAGCGTGCCCGAGCGTCGCGCACCGAAGTACGGTACGCCTCGCGATCCCTCTCGATCGCTTCAAGACAAGCCAGCTTGTACTCCGTGACAGACACGAGCAAATCTACACCCGCGCCCGAGGCGGGCTCAGACCCCGCGACATCCAAACCCACCCGGTCGATAAAACATGTGCCGTCAGCGTCGGGTGCACTCGGCTCCCACTCTGAGGCAAAGTCAGCCATCGCCTGGACCTCGCGTGCGGCATCCAATTCACCCGCGCGTGTGTGTTCACGTTGAATCCGTCCCAACAATTGCTGGTATCGACTGATCGCGGATTCACTTCGGCTCACAAAGGCCTCGACGGATCGGCCATAGGCCTGGTGGTATCGGGTCTGTGCCGCGTCGAGCGTACGCGCATATTCTCGATAAGACCGCCGGGCTGTCGCGCTCTCAGGAAACATCCGCTCGGCGGCATCATCTTCTGCATCCGCCTGCACCAAGGCCGCGCCGGGTGCGGCGCAGACCCCAAACAGCACAACGAACAAGGCGCCCAGAACTGTGGCTCGCAGTCGTTTCACCAGTAAACTCCCTGAAGATCCCGGGTTGCATGATACTGGCTAACGATCGCCGTTCAATGGCGACGCCCGCCCGCGCAAGTTTGACCCGCCGAACCGCCCCTTGCCGATAGTAACTCCTGCCGCAGTACGGCGGTTTTGTGCTGCGCGACCGATAACCCCCGGACGGACGCCCCCGTGTCCCCCGGCACGCCCCGAGACTCAGACATGGCTAAGAAAAGAAAACGCAAGCCCGAACCGGTCCCGTCGATCGCGACCGCCCTCGCCGCCTACCGCGGGGTCGGGTGGGCGATCGTCGCGGGGGTCTGGCTCCTGCTCGCCGCGGCGCTGCTCAGCTACCACCCCGCCGACGCCCCCAACCCGGCCGTCGGCGTCCACGCCCCCACCTCCCACAACTGGGTCGGCGCCGTCGGCGCGCAGCTCGCCTACCACCTCTACGCCATGCTCGGCCCCGGGGTCTGGGTCCTCATGCTCGGCGCGGCCGTCTACCTCTACTTCACCGCGACCAAGCGCGAGACCAACCAGCTCACGCTCCGCGGTTTCGGGCTGGTCATGATGGCCGTCTGCGTCTCGGGCCTGGTCGCCCTCTTTGGCGCGAGCTACGGCTGGTTTGTCGGGCACGCGCCACAGGGCCCCGGCGGGCTGGTCGCGCTCTGGGTCAGCGACCAGCTCGTCGCACGCTTCAACGTGCTGGGCTCGGCGGTGGTCCTCGGCGTGACGCTCTGGGTCGGCGCGATCCTCACCGCCGACAAGTTCGTCCTCGCCGTGCCCAAGATGCTGGCCGAGCTGCTGCTCCGCGCCTGCGACATCGACACGTCCAAGTGGCCCAAGCCCAACCTGCGCCTGGGCGAGCGGATCGCCAGTGCGTGGGCCTCGGTCGCCGACCGCATCCCCCTGCTCGCGGGCCACCACCCCGAGGACTGGGACGGCGCGGAGACCGACCTGGAAGACGAGGTGGACAAGCCCCGCCGCAAACCCAAGGTCAAGGTCCGACGCAATGGCAAGAAGCGCGCCGCGGTGGATGAAGACGCCGCCGACGCGATCGAGGCCGTCGCCAACACTGAGGACGAGCCCGACGCCCCGGAGGCGTACACGCAGGGCAAGCAGAAGTTTTCGCCCGAGGAGCTGCGTCAGAAAATGGCGCAGATGCCGATCAACTTCGCGCCCAAGGCGGAGAACGTGCCCATGCCTGCGCAGGAGGTCGACCTGTCGGGCTACAAGTTCCCCGAGCTCACGCTGCTGGACGAGCCCGAGAGCGACTTCACCGAGGAGCAGGAAAAGATCGTGCGGAGCCAGGCCGTGTCGCTCGAGTCCGCGCTGCAGGAGTACAAGATCGAGGGCGAAGTCGTCGGGATCGACTCGGGCCCGGTCATCACCCTGTTCGAGGTCCGCCTCGCGCCGGGGACCAAGGCCTCCCGCCTCAGCGGGGTCGCGACGGACCTGGCACGCTCGCTCAAGGCGCAGAACATCCGCATCGTCCCCAACATGGCGGGCAAGGACACCGTCGGCATCGAGGTGCCCAACCTCAAGCGCGAGCTGGTCCGCATCCGCGAGCTCATGCAGGCCAGCCCCGAGTCCCTGGACATGAAGCTGCCCATGTACCTGGGCAAAGACGCCAGCGGCAACCCCCTGGTCGAAGACCTCAACAAGATGCCCCACATGCTCATCGCCGGCACCACCGGCTCGGGTAAGTCGGTGTGCATGAACTCGATCATCATGTCCTTCCTCTACACCAAACGGCCCGACGAACTCAAGCTCGTGCTCGTCGACCCGAAGATGGTCGAGATGTCGATGTTCAAGAACATCCCGCACCTGATGTGCCCGGTCGTCACCGAGATGAGCAAGGCTGCGGCGATCCTTGAGTGGGCCGTGACCAAGATGGACGAGCGCTACGAGCTGCTGGCCGAGGCGGGCGTCCGCGACATCGGGACGTACAACGGCCTGGGCTGGGACGAGATCAAAGACCGCATGGAGCCCAGCACCGAGGAAGAGGCGGCGCGCATCCCCAAGAAGCTGCCCTACATGGTGTTTGTCATCGACGAGCTCGCCGACCTGATGATGACCAACAAGGAGGTCGAGGGCTTCATCGTCCGCATCGCGCAGAAGGCCCGCGCCGTCGGCATCCACCTCATCCTCGCGACCCAGCGGCCGTCGGCGAACGTCGTCACCGGGCTCATCAAATCGAACATGCCCTGCCGGATCTGTATGAAGGTCAGCTCGGGCATGGACTCCCGCATCGTCATGGACCAGAAGGGCGGCGAGCTGCTGCTGGGCCACGGCGACATGCTGTTCCTCTCACCCCGCTCGAGCGAACTCACCCGCGCCCAGGGCTGCCTGGTCGACGACCACGAGGTCCGCAAGACCGTCAAGTTCCTCAAGACCATCAGCCAGCAGAGCTTCGAGCCCCAGCTGGTCCAGATCAAGTCTTCGGGCAGCGGCGGCGACGACGAGCAGGAACGCGACGAGCTGTTCGAGAAGGCGGTCGATATCGTCATCGAGACGCGGCGTGGCAGCGTGTCGCTGTTGCAGCGCCGACTGACGATCGGGTACTCACGGTCCAGCCGGATCATCGAGCAGATCGCCGCCGCAGGTTTCCTGGGTCCGTACAAAGGAAGCCAAGCCCGCGAGGTCGTGATCAGCAAGGAAGAGTGGGAGGCCATGAAACTCCAGGCCGCCGCCGACGCGCTCGAGGGCACCCGCTCCGCGGTGCAGCAGCCCGCCCAGCCCGCGACCAACGACGACACCGACCCGCCCGAGCCCCCCGCCCGATACGCCTCGGCCGACGACGATGACCTCGACGACGAGGCCTACGAAGAAGACGAAGCCGACCAGGACACCGGCGTCGAGGTCGTCGACGCCATCGAGGAAGACCTCGAAGACGAATACGAAGACGAGGACGCCGAGGAAGACGAGGACGAATACGAACTCGTCGATGAGGCGGACGGCGAGGATGAAGAGGACGACGAAGCATACGACGAAGACGACGAGGGCGAGTACGAAGAGGAAGATGAAGACGCCGACGAAGAAGACGAGGACGGCGAATGGGAGTACGTGTACGAAGAAGTCGAGGAAGACGAGGACGAAGAGATCGCCGCGTAAGCCCGAGGGGCCGCCCAGCCCCCCGCACCCTCACCGTGTCCCCCGAGCCCACGCCGATTGGCGTGGGTTTTTCTTGGGCTAATCGCGGGGCGGTGATTGCCCGGGCCGACCTGCGGGGCTACACTTTCCGCCCCACCTGGATGCCCGGCGGTGTTCGTGCCTCGGCCGGGCTTACGATTCAATCAACCACGATAGGAGTTGTTTCATGCTGACCGTCGGCCAGCCGTTCCCCGAGTTTCATTGCCAGGCCTGCGTGGGCAACACGCCCGCGGACCTGACCGAGATCCACACCGGCACCTACGAAGGCCGGTGGAAGCTGTTCCTGTTCTACCCCAAGGACTTCACCTTCGTCTGCCCGACCGAGTTGGCCGAGTTCGGTAAAGCGGCGGCCGAGTTCGACAAGCGCGACGTCGTCCTGCTCAGCGGCAGCACGGACAACGAGTACTCGCACCTTGCCTGGCGTTCGCAGGACAAGATGCTCAGCAACCTGCCCTACCCACTCATCGCGGCGCAGAAGCTCGCGCAGGACCTGGGCATCCTCTGCCCCGACAACCACGTCTGCCTCCGCGCGACGTACCTGGTCGACCCCGAGGGCGTGATCCAGTGGGCCAGCGTCAACAACCTGTCGGTCGGCCGAAGCGTCGACGAGGCCCTGCGCGTGATCGACGCGGTGCAGACCGGCGAGCTGTGCGCCTGCGGCTGGACCCCGGGCGACGAGCACCTGTAAGCCGACGCCGCGACCTTGTCGTTATTGAATAAAAGAAGCCCACGCTCAATCGAGCGTGGGCTTTTTGAGTTGACGTTGAGGCCGAGAGGCGAACTTACGCGTTGAAGCTCGACCCGCAGCCGCAGGTGCTGTTGGCGTTGGGGTTGTTGAACGCGAAGCCCCGGCCCATGACCTCGTCTTTGAAGTCGATGGACGTGCCATTGAGGTAGAGGTAGCTCTTGGGGTCGCAGACGATCTTGACGCCGTGCTGCTCGAAGACCTCGTCGGTGTCGCGCTGGGTCTCGGTCAGGTCGAGCAGGTAGCTGAAGCCCGAGCAGCCCCCGCCCTTGACGCCGACGCGGAGGCGGACCGCTTCCTTATCAAGCTCCTGCTTCTCGATGATCGACTGGATCTCGCTCGCGGCGGTTTCGGTGAGTTCGATGGCCATTGGAAAATCCTTGTAGGTGGAGGGGGCCTCGCTCAATGAGCCGGGCCCCGGAGCACTTCTATTTTATCGACGCGATCGGCCGGCGTCTTCTTACGCCTTGGCGTCCTCGGCGGCGTGGTCGTGCTCGTGGAGCGACTCCAGCGTCTTGCCGTGCTTCTCAAGGTAGTCTTCCATCGCGTGCTTGATCGCGTCCTCGGCCAGGACCGAGCAGTGGATCTTCACCGGCGGCAGGGCCAGCTCCTGCACGATGTCGGTGTTCTTGATGTGGTCGGCCTCGTGGAGGGTCTTGCCCTTGAGCCACTCGGTCGCCAGCGACGACGACGCGATCGCGCTGCCGCAGCCGAACGTCTTGAACTTCGCGTCCTCGATGACGCCCGTCTCCGGGTTGACCTTGATCTGCAGGCGCATCACGTCGCCACACTCGGGCGCGCCGACGACGCCGGTCCCGACATTGGGGTCTGCCTTATCCATCGTCCCGACGTTGCGGGGCTTTTCATAGTGGTCGATGACTTTTTCGCTGTAGGCCATGGTGTTGGCTCCTTCGTTGTTGATCTCTGATTTATGATTTCGAATCTCGAATCTGAAAATCAGCGATTCGAGATTATCAATTCGACATTCCTAGTGCGCCCCCCACTCGATGGTGCTGATGTCGATACCTTCCTGCACCATCTCCCACAGCGGGCTCATGTCGAGTAGGTGCTGCACGTTCTTAACGACCTTTTCGATTGTGTAGTCGATCTCTTCTTCGGTCGTGAATCGGCCAAGTCCGAAGCGGATGGAGCTGTGCGCGAGCTCGTCGCCCAGCCCCAGGGCCTTGAGGACATAGCTGGGCTCAAGCGATGCGCTGGTGCAGGCGCTGCCCGACGACACCGCGATCTCCTTGATCGCCATCATGAGCGACTCGCCCTCGACGTAGGGGAAGGAGATGTTGGTCGTGCCGGGGAGCCGGCGGGTCTTGTGTCCGTTGACGACGGCGGTCTCGATCTTGCTGGTGATGCCGTCTTCGAGCCGGGTGCGGAGCTTGAGCAGGCGCTGCTGTTCGCTGTCCATGTCCTGCTGCGCGATCTCGCAGGCGGCGCCCATGCCGACGATGCCGGTGACGTTGAGGGTGCCGCTGCGCATGCCGCGTTCGTGGCCTCCGCCGTCGATGATGGGCGTGAGCCGGACGCGTGGCCGACGCCGGCGGACGTACAGGCAGCCGACACCCTTGGGCCCGTACATTTTGTGGGCCGAGGCGCTGAGCAGGTCGATGCCGTCCTTCTCGACGTCGGTCGGCATCTTGCCCACCCACTGTGTCGCGTCGGTGTGGAACACGGGCTTGTCACGTTCCGAGTACTTCTCCCGCAGCATCTTGCCGATCTCGGGGACCTCGTTGATCGTGCCCAGCTCGTTGTTGGCCCACATCACGGTGACGAGGATGGTGTCGTCACGCAGCGCGTCTTCCACGGCCTTGGCGGTGATGATGCCGTCGCTGTCGGGCTCAAGCCAGGTGACGTCGTAGCCCTCTTTCTGCAGGCGCTTGCACGGGTCGAGCACGGCCTTGTGCTCGTGCACCGCCGTGATGATGTGCTTGCCCTTCTTTTTGTACATGTCGGCGACGCCCTTGATCGCGAGGTTGTTGGACTCGGTCGAGCCGGAGGTCCAGACGATCTCCTTCGCGCTCGCGCCGATCAGGTTGGCGACCTGCTCGCGTGCGTGGGAGACGCCGTCCTCGGCGGCCCAGCCGAAGGCGTGGTTCCGGCTGGCGGCGTTGCCGAACTTCTCGGTGAAGTAAGGCAGCATCGCGTCGAGCACCCGCGGGTCCATGGGCGTCGTGGCGTTGTGGTCAAGATAGATCGGCAGCTCTAGGGCCATCGGTCGGGGTTCCTTTTTCTGCGTCGCGTCGGTCACGACAGTTGGGGGTCCATATTCTTCGATACATCGAGTTCGGTGAGTTCATCTTCGCGGGGCAGCAGGTCCGCCAGCGTGGTTCGTTCCAGCACGCCCATCAGCCGGCGGTGCATCGCCTGGATCGCCGGGCTGATCGAGCACTCGCCCGCCAGCCGGCAGTCCTGCCCGAGGATGGGCAGGTTCCCGTCGCAGCAGGCCGTGGTCTGCACCGGGCCCTCGATCGCGACGACGACCTCGAGCACCGTCACCTGCTCGGCGGGCTTGGCGAGCTCGTACCCCCCCGCCGCGCCGCGGGTCGAGCCCACGATCCGTGCCACCGCCAGGGCCTTGAGCACCGTCTGCGTCACCGGCTCGGGCAGCCCCGTCGCCTCCGCCACCTGACGCGACGACACCGGGCCCGCACCCGCCCCCGGGCCACCCAGGAACGCCAAAGCCACCAAGGCGTAATCCGTTTTACGGCTAAGGGAGAGCATGGCGGAGCATAATAGGACCGCAGCAGTCCAGATTCAACCGGGCAAACTGGGATCATTCCAATTTTCTTCCCCCCCACCCCCGCTCACCGCCCGAGAACGCAACACCCCCCGCCGCCCCCCTTCACGACCGCGCCACGATCGGCCGATCTAACCTGAACGCGATGACGCAAAACCCGCCGCCCACGCCCGATTGTTTGGATTAGACTAGCACCCCCGGGGCACGCCCACCGCGAACGACTCACACATCCCGCCCCGGCATGACACGAAGAAGGAAGACCCCATGCCCAGCCGATACAAAACCATCCTCCTCTTTGGCGCCCCCGGGGCCGGCAAAGGCACCCAAGGCAACGTGCTGGGCAATATCCCCGGCTTCTTCCACATGTCCTGCGGCGACGTCTTCCGAACCATCGACATCTCCTCCGACCTGGGCAAGGCCTTCTACGACTACTCCTCCCGGGGCGAGCTGGTTCCCGACGAACTCACCGTCAAGATGTGGGCCAAGAACATCAGTGCCCGCGTCACCCTCGGCGAGTACAAGCCCAACGACGACCTGCTCATCCTCGACGGCATCCCCCGCACCATCGAGCAGGCCAAGCTCATGGACGAACATATCGACGTCTTCAAGGTCATCCACCTGACCTGCGACGACGAGAAGGAAATGTTCAAACGCCTGCGACGACGCGCGCTCAAAAGCAACCGCATCGACGACGCCGACGAAGATGTGATCCGCAACCGCTGGAAGGTCTACGAACGCGAGACCTACCCGGTCCTCGCGCACTACCCCAAAGAAAACATCGTCCCCATCAACTCGATCGGCTCCCCCGCCCAGATCCTGCACGACATCCTCGCGACCGTGATCCCGATCCAGAACGCCCACTTCAAGGCGTTTGAGGGGTAGGGTGAATCCACGAAGTAATGAAACAACTCAGTCAAGACAACTTGATTCGACATGTAACTCTTGCGGTCAATCCCAATATTCCATGTTGGGTGCTTTTCGCAAATGGCACATATGTCATAGTTGAAGAAATTGTCACGACAAAGCAAGCTGAGTCATATGCAATAGAACATGTCAAAAACTATGGGCCTGTGATTGCAGGAGGACCCGCGGGCGACTTCTCGGTGACGCGACTTAGCAAGACGGATGGATGGTCTGTCTCCGGGCATGGGTATGGCATGTACACCTACGTCCATCCTCGTGAACTCCATAGTGAATCACCAACAGATCTCGAAGTCGGTTTGACTGGGCGAAGTAAGCGAGGTCTTGATGCACAAGAACTCCGTGTGATACACATCCAACATGGAACTGGTGACACCAATCCGTGTCCCCCATGATGACCAAGTGCCACATCGCGCAGCGATGTGCGATCTCCCAGAAATCTTGTTTCAAGACAGCACATCGATGCACTATGTGGCACCCGGATTGGGCACCCCTCGGCCCACCCCTTACTCCCGCCCGCGCTCGGACTCGAAGTCGATGCCGGCGTGGTCAAGGGAGGTGCCCGTTGCGCGGCGGAGTTCGCTCAGCGCGTTCATGTAGTCGGTCAGCGCCTGCAGCTCCGCGAGCTCCGCCTGGGCCAAAGCGTCCTGGCGGGCGAGCACGCGGTCGACGCGGATGGTGTAGGTCTCTTCGTTGCGCCCGCCCTGGTCGAGCTGGACGTCGGCGACTTCGAGCGACAAGGCGGACGCCCGCCGGGTCTCGCGCGTCGTGCCGATGAGCTGGTACTGCTCCTGGACTTGCCGGATCGCCCGCTTGACCTCAATCGTCACGATCTGCGCCTGTCGCCGGTAGTTGTCCAGCGCCTGCACCCGCTCGAGCGAGCGTTGGGCGTAGATCGCCTCGGCGTCGCGGTTGCCCCACGGCCGTTCGAACTGCACGCCCAGGGCATAATCGATGAAGTCGAGGTCGGCGGTGTTGCCTAGTGCGTCGAGGCTGTCATCGATATCGAGCCCGTTGTAGTTGACCGACGCGGTGAGGTTGAGGATCGGCAGGCGGTTGTTGTCGGCCACGAGTCGGCGGACATCGACGTCCTCGATCTGCAGCAGCGCGACCGCCATCTCGGGCCGATGCTGCAGCGCGGTCGTCACCTCATCGAGCCGGCTGATCGTGATGGGCGAATCGACGGGCAGGTCGCTGGGCACGAGCATCTGCTCGCCGACGACGGGGAGGTCGGCGTCGTTGATCAGCCGTTTGAGCTGGTCGGAGAGGTCGCGGACGTTGCGCTGGGCGCGGAGCACATCCGCGCGCCGCTGGCCGACCCGGGCGTTGACTTCGTTGAGGTCGGCCTGGAGGAGGTCGAACCCGACGCGCGGCTCGAGCTTGTCCCGCATCGCGACGGTGCGCTCGAGCAAGCCCTGCTGGATCAGCAACGCCTGGCGCGCCTGCGCGAGTTGCCAGTACGTCTGCTCCACGGCGGACGCGAGGTCCAACAGCGTCGAGCGGAACTGCTCCACCTGCTGCGCCTCGGCCAGCTCGGCGATGACGATCCCCGCGCGGTTGACGTCGCTGCCAAATCCACGCATGAGCGGCTGGGTGATCTGCACCAGGACGTCGGCGTCGTAGTAGCGCGACGTGCCAAACACACTGGGCGACTGTTCGTTGCGCTGGGTCTGCGCCTGCACGGTGAGCTGCGTGCCGGTCTCGAAGGTCTGTCGGATGCCGGTCTGGAACTGGAGGGTCTCGGACTGCGCGTTGCCCGAGATGCCGGGGATGGAGCCCGCGGGCTGGGGCGTGTCGTTTTTCTGCCAGGCGACGTTGGAGAAGACCACGGTGTCGAAATCCGACTGGGCCTGGGTCACCTGGTGCTCGGCGATGATCGGGTTGAGCCGGGCGATCTTCGCGTCGAGGTTGTTGGCCATCGCACGCTGCAGCGCGCTTTGCAGGTCGACCGACACCAGCTCGGGCTCGTCCCGCCCGGCGAGGTCCGGGCCGAAGTCCGGTGTGTCGTCGACATACGCCGCGGCACCGCTCACCTCGTCGGCGTGGGCGATCTGCTCGTCGGCGCCGCCCTCGTCGGGGCCCAACTGGCCCTCCTCGCGCTGGCGCTCGACCACGCGGTTGAGCGAATCACGAAACGCGCTGGGCTCACGCTCCAGCGGCAGGGCCCGGGCCCCGCCCATCCGCTCGACCTCCGCCTGGTGGGCGGAAAGCAGCGCATCACGCAGGTTCTGGGCGGTCTGTCTCTCGAACGGTGTCACACACCCCGGCAAGGCCACGGGCACGGCAACGATCACGGCAAGCAACGCGGCGGTCTTCATTCGTGGAATCAGCATGGCCGGACGATACCCCGCCTCACCCCGAGCGTCAATCCGATCTCGTACGCCGTACGACCCCGGCCCCTGCACACGGCATAGATGCCGTAGGGGCAAGGCCTTACCCCGGGCACACGGCCTGCCGGCGCACACCCCTGCTATCATGCCCCACCGCCGACTTTCGAAGCCCACCCGACGACCCAACCCCTTCCGGGGCGGAGTTGACCCATGCCACGCAAGATGACCATGACCGAAAAGATCCTCGCCGCCCATGCCGGCAAGCAAGATGTCACCCCCGGGGACAATGTCTGGGTCGACGTGGACATCCTCCTGACCCACGACGTCTGCGGGCCGGGCACCCTGGGCATCTTCGAGAAAGAGTTCGGCCAGGACGCCAAGGTCTGGGACAGCGAGCGGCTGGTCATCATCCCCGACCACTACATCTTCACCGCGGATGAGAAGTGCCACCGCAACGTCCAGATCCTGCGCGACTTCGTCAAGAAGCAGAACATCAAGTACTACTACGACCCCGACTTCCTCAACACCGAGTTCGGCTCGGGCTTCCCCTCCGCCTACCGCGACCCGAAGAACACCAGCTACAAAGGCGTCTGCCACAAGGCCCTGCCCGAAGAGGGGCACTGCCGGCCTGGCGAGATCCTGCTGGGCACCGACAGCCATACCTGCACCGCCGGGGCCTTTGGCCAGTTCGCCACTGGCGTGGGCAACACCGACGCCGCCTTCACCCTCGGCACGGGCAAGACCTGGCTCAAGGTCCCGCCCACTATGCGCTTCGACTTCCACGGCGACATCCCCCCCTACCTCACCGCCAAGGACCTCATCCTCGCCGTCATCGGCGATATCGGGTTCGCCGGCGCGACCTACAAGTCCATGTACTTCGCCGGGTCCGGCATCGCGTCGCTCTCGCTCGAAGACCGCATGACCCTCACCAACAAGGCCATCGAGGCCGGCGGCAAGAACGGCATCTGCGACGTCGATGAGAAGACCCTCGCCTACGTCCGCAACCGCTCGACCCGCCCTGAGTGGACCGTCTACGAAGAAGACGACGACGCCGAGTACGACTACCGCAACCAGTGGGACTTGGCCGACTTCGTCCCCCTCGTCGCCGCGCCCCACTCG
>JBITAC010000126.1:0-3964 GCA_044439905.1 Phycisphaerales bacterium JB063
CGCAGGTCGATCGGCGCTTCTTCCTCGTGCTGCGCATCGAGCAGCGTCTTGCGGATCTCCTCGCCGATGTGCGTCCCGCCCGGCTCACGGACCTCACACACCGTGACCCCCGAGGCCTCGGCCAGGTTCACCAGCCGACGAAACTGCGTGCTCTTCCCGCTCCCATCGGGCCCATCAAACACCCCAAACCGACCGCCCAGCCGCCCCGGCCAATCCGCCGGCGTCTCGCCCAAGCCCATCACGTTGTCATCACTCACCGCGCTCATGCGGACAGAATAACGTGAATAGGGGCAGCTGTTTCACGGCCATATCTCGCGATCTTGATCTTCGAGTGTGGATTCGATTTGTTGCACGCTACGCGCGAATTCGTCATGGAACGGTGAGTTCTCCTGGGCCGTTGCGGCCTCTCGAAGCGCAGGCAGTGCACGTGCCGCATCTGCGCCGAGATTGCTCAACACCTGCGCGGCAAACACACGGACATCGATACCGACCGGATCATCCAGACACGCGATGATCTCGTCGAGGATGGTTACCGCCTCATCGCCACGGTCTTTGACCGCGAGGATCGCATCACGCCGGGTGTAGTGGTCTTCGTGAGACAGGTATGGGGCGATGATCTGTATCTCATCAAGCGGTGCCGACTCAACCCGACCTAACGCCCGCAGGGCCGTGCCCCGTGTTTCATGATCGGAGTTCCCCAGGTAGCGGACGATCCCCTCGGCCGCCCTGGCGTCGTCCGGATCGCTGGCGATCCGCTGCTCGTAGGACTGCATCTTCGCGGAACGCTGATTCAAGATGAACCGCTGCACCGGGTACTGCCCGAACATGAACCCGCAGCAGCAAAGCGGCAAGAGAACAAACATCACCGCTGCAACGATCGTCGGGAGTTTGTTGAGGCATGTGCGCCAGAGGGTGGAAACTTTCCTGCTCATGGACCACAGAGTAACGCCTGCCCCGGGCCTGCTAACGCGCACCCAGCCCAACCTTGCCCGCACCGCGACAGCGCGCCTAAGATGCACCGGCGCACGCCGCGCACGAAAGGAATCCAAGGCAGACCATGATCATCCAGACCAACTACAGCAACATCGAAAAAAGCGACTCGCTCGAAGCCATGGCCCGCGACACCGTCACCGACAAGCTCGGCCACCTCGCCGGCCGGCTCACCCGTGTCGAGATCCACCTCTACGACGACAGCAGCCCGACCAAGCAGACGCCCGGCGATAAGCGCTGCCTCATGGAAGCCCGCCCCAAAGGCATGAAGCCCATGGTCGTTGAGGCCAACGGCGACGACTTCTTCGAGGTCGTCACCGACACCGCCAACAAACTCGCCCGCCTCGTCCAGAAAACCATGGACCGCCTCGCCACCCACTGAGTCGTTACGACCCACGAGTCCGAGATACCGCTCACCACGGCGCCCCTTGCCATCGGCGTAACCTGTATCGGATGCCTACACCGACGGACCACCCGTTTGTCGCGTCCGAGCCCGCCGTTTGCGATTGAGAGTGGGGCGTTCTCAGCGTCATAACGCCCGTACCCCCCCCACATCGTGATAGGCGTCGTGCGGCTCCCTCGGCCCCCGCCGCGGGGCTTCCCCTATCCCCGGCCGGGCGTGGGCTTGGCTTCAGTCATACTTAGTGACTCTGGCCGTCGCAGCGTGAGTATTTATCGAGCCAGGGCGGGCACGCGCGCTCATCGGATTCACCCGTTTGGCGCGTGTCCGCAAGCAGCTTGAGGGGGAAAATCTTAAGGGCTATTGCGACTGTAAGTGATTGTTGCTTAGCGGCTTGAGGCATTGTCTTGGGTGGGGGCGTTTTTTTTTCTTGATGGCCGATGTCCAAATGGGTTTCCCATAAGTGTTAGGTTGCTTGGAGTCGCTTTCGCTGCCTCCGGATCTGCATTCTTGTGAGCCCATCTTGCTAGACGACCAGGAAATCATTCGCGTGTTGATCCGAGAGCAGCCCCGATTGCTGGCTTTGATCCGCTTGATCGTGCATAACCAGCACTCCGCAGAGGATGTCCTCCAGGATGTGGTGGTGCGTGCCGTCCAGGACAAGGCACGGATCGACAACGAGGAGCATCTGCTTCGTTGGCTTCGGCAGGCCTGTAGACATCGTGCCCTGAACGCCCGGCGGGATCTCATGAAGCGGGCGGCGTGTTTCCCGCCGGACCTGCTTGACCAGGTGCAACAGGCGGTGGACCACGCTGTGGGTTCCGGGGTTGCCGAAGACGAGGCGGCACGATTGCAGCGTTGCCTGAAGCAGCTTCCACCGCGCGGGCGGCAGATCATTGAGCTGCGTTACAAGGACGGCTGCTCTTGCGGGGATGTGGCTGAACGGTTTGAGACGAGTGTCGGCGCGGTTTACAAAGCGTTGTTCCGTATGCGGAAGCTGCTTCGCGATTGCATCACGACCCAGGGCGATGGCGGTCCTCAGTTTGGGGGGGGGCGTCATGGCAAAGGGTGAGGCGGTAAACAGCGGAGGCGCGAGCCGATTCGAGATTCTTGTGGAATCGCTCCTGGACGGGCGGATCAGTGTCGAAGGGGAGGCGGAACTCATCCGTTATCTTCGCTCTGACGCTTCTCTGGTGACGGTCTTGGCTCAGACGCTCCTGAGTGAGCAGGCCCTTGAGGGGGTATTCCTACTCGATCGGTCAAGCGATGACCCAGACTGGTTGGCGGCGGTTGAAGACGCGGTGTTGATGTCGAGCCTGGTGGACGAGGCGATCGAGTCGAGGCGTCGTCACGAGATCGAAGAGAAAGCGAACCAGTTGCTTGCGTCCCAGCAGGCCCGCGAGCGCTCCTTTTCCCGGTTCCGCGGCGAGCGGTCCGATGACGCCGAGCGGAACCCGCGTCAGGCGATTGTCATCCCAAAGATTCTGGCGGTGGTTGGTGTGGCGGCGGCGGTGTTGCTGGCGGCTTGGATCGGTTGGCCTGAGCCAGAAGCTGTGGATACAACGCTCCCGGCCGGGGTCGCCGAAGATCGAGATTCCCAGGCCGCTCCCGAGATTCAGGTGGCACCCCCGGTGGCGACACTGCTGCGTACGTACGGCGCGGTGTGGCGAAAATCAGGTCCTGACGGATCGATACCACAAATCGGGAGCCGTCTTAGGCAAGGTGTCTATGTACTAGACGCTGGGGCGATCCAGATTGCCTTCGACCAGGGTGCTGCGGTTATTATCGAAGCGCCGGCAGAGTTTGAGCTGTTGGACGGCAACGCCGGACGCTTGACTCGAGGCCAACTCGTCGCCCAGGTCCCGGTTTCTGCTCACGGCTTCCAAATCGATACGCCCACGGCGGAGATTGTCGATCTGGGGACTGAGTTCGGCGTGCGGGTGCTGGACGTAGGGCACACCGAGATGATGGTGTTCGATGGCGAGATCGCCGCCGGGTATCGGGATGCAGCCGGACAGGTGGGAACAAGACACCACATGCATCGTGGGGAAGTCGCGCGAGTTAGCGGGTCGGCACTTGATGTCTTAGATGAGGATGCCGCACTTGATGGACTTCGTTTCGCACGGGACTGGTCCTCGGCGCAGCGTCCCGTCGAAGTGAGCGCGGGGGTACGTTACGTTTACGAGCCCCCGGCTTCACTTGTCTCCGGGGCCTTCGTCAGCGAAATGGGCTGCATGCTGATCCCAGAAACCTGGGGCGTCCTGCTTAGGCGGTCCCTATCTGTGGAACTCGCGGTCACCGGGGGCGAACAGGTGGTCGTCAATGAATGGACGCCTCGCAGAGACCAACTCCCGGAGGGTACGCGAGTCGATTCCTATCTCCTGCATATCGATCGGTCTTTCGATGCCACGGATGTGGTCACCCGAACGGGCCGGATCACATTCCCGCAGCCGATCGTCGCGCTGGTCTTTGACGCTCGGACGCTGACATCGACCGACAGGCTGCTGGGTCTGGCCAAGATCACTTATGCCACGGGTGACTCGAAACGTGGATTGATCGGTGAAGGTCCGGAAT
>JBITAC010000127.1:0-29607 GCA_044439905.1 Phycisphaerales bacterium JB063
CCGGTCTGGGCTGTACTCGGGAAAGCAGACGTATCCGTCCTCAAACGGGGCATAGAACACCGCAAAGTCTTCCCACTCGCGCAGCCAAGTCCGGTCGATGCGCGGGTCAGCGTCCTGCGCAAGTTTCATCGCGGGCGTTTCACCCGCATTGGCGTCTTGCCCCGCGATCGGCAGGAACAGCCCTGCGGCGAGTAGCACCCCGGCGTGAATTGGTGAATTGAATCGATAGGACATCTGCAAGCTCCCGAGAAATGATCGGCTAGAAGCTTACATCATACCAGCCCACCCCCCAACCCAAAGGCGTGGGACAAGCGTTCTAATCGGCCAGTTCGACTGAATCGTTTGTACCGGTCGTATCATCCGCCGACTCGCCCTCGAGCTGCGCGAAGACGAGGGGCAGGTATTCGCTGCGAGATTCGCGTTTGGCCTCGTTGACAAGTTCGACGAACTGCTCCTTCGTGATGCCGCGCTGCGTGAGGCAGTCGAGGAACTGGACTTCACTGACCCCGTCGCCGATGGTCTGGGCGGGCACGGCGGTGACCCGGTTGCCTTCGACAGCGACGATGATGAGCTGCAGCCCATCCTCTGCGGCCTCCCCGGCGGGCCAGCGCGCATCTGCTTCGAGCCGATCGGTTCGGTATCCGACGACCTGCCAGCGGTAACGGGCGAAGCTGCGGTCCGACTGCCGCTGCGCCGCGGCGGTGCGGTCTTCGAAGGCCCAGTCGATCGCATCGCTTTCCGCGCTGCGTCTGCGCCCGATGCCGTCGCCGCGGTTACGCCGCTCGTTTCGGCCGCGGTCACGGATCGCCCCGCCGATGTCTTCGACGACACCGCGAAGCACGGCCTCTTTCATCTCCTGCTTCTCCGCGCGGGCCGCCTCCGCGTCGAGGAACCAGACCCGGCTGAGCATGAGCGTCTGGCCGTCTTCGATCCGGTCGATGTTGCCCGAATGGATGTAACCGTACTGCCCCACCGCGATCGCGGGGAGCAGTGCGACCGCGGCGTACGCTTCGTCCTCGGGCTTGATGAGTGTGCGGGTACGTTCTCGGCCGCGTTCGTCGGTGTACGGCTGCTCCCAGGCGGACTGTTCCTGGTAGTCGTCGAGACTCAGGCCGACACTGCTAGGCAGGCGTTGGTCATACCCGGGCACATAGATGAACACGCCCTCATACTCGAGGTAGT
Organism: Phycisphaerales bacterium JB063; assembly: GCA_044439905.1. Classification (GTDB taxonomy): domain Bacteria; phylum Planctomycetota; class Phycisphaerae; order Phycisphaerales; family Phycisphaeraceae; genus JAHQVV01. The sequence continues at coordinate 1,183 of JBITAC010000127.1, forward strand.
ACGGAGCAAACTCACGCCAGGCGCGGTTCCACAGGCGGTCGATCCGGGCCGCCTCGCGCTGCGCTTCGAGCTGTGCCGCGCGATCGTCGGCCGGGCCACTCTGCTGAGCATGTGCCGGGCCCGCCGTCAATAAGACACCCGCCACAACCCACAACGCGTTTCGGACTCGCTTCATCGTTATGACCTGCCTGTATGAGATGCCGCCTCGGGATGGGCAACACCGGGAACTCATGACCCAACGCGTCACGGCGAGCTGTCATTGCACACCGCCCGACCTATCAGCTACCCGCCGCGCCATTGAAGGATGCACCCGGCGGGTGCGCAGGCCAATCCGGCCGGGTGACTTGACCCGGAGGCCGGATCGCGCGACAATCCTCGTCTTGGCCGAGATACCGGCGTACGCGTGTGGGCGCGGCGTCAGGCGTGGGTCGGCCAAGCCGTTTCCCCTTGGAAACTTACCATTCTCTCTCCCCACGAGACACTCACACCCGCCCCACAGCAACTTGCCCCAGGAGGCAATCGCGATGGCTGACGAAACCGCAACCGAAGAAACCACCGTGTCCTACGACGTCAAGATCGAGGACGCCGGGCCCGCCTGCAAGGCCCTGACGATCACGATCCCCGCCGACCGCATCAAGGACAAGATCGAAGAGAGCTACGGCACGCTCCAGACCGACGCCGTGCTGCCCGGCTTCCGCCGCGGCCGCGCCCCCCGCCGGCTGCTTGAGAAGCGCTTCGCCTCCTCGATCGGCGACGACGTCAAGAACCAGCTCCTCAGCGAGTCTTACTCCAAGGCCCTCGAAGACCACGAGCTCGACGTGCTGGGTGACCCCGAGATCGAAGGCATCGAAGACCTCAAGCTGCCCGAAGAAGGCAACCTGACCTACACCGTGAAAGTCGAAGTGACCCCCAACGTCGAGCTGCCCAAGTTCGACACGCTCAAGCTCAACAAGACGGTCGTGGCGGTGACCGACGAGCAAGTCGCAGAAGAGCTGGAGCGTGTGCGCAACCAGGCGGGCACCCCGAAGACGATCGAGGACGCCCCGATCCAGGAAGACGACTACGCGATGGTCGACACGCTGATCCTCGCGGGTGAAGACGCCGGCGCGGACGCAGAGACGATCGCCCACTACCCCGCGGCGCACGTGCTCGTGCACGGTGAAGACAAGGACTACAAGGGCCATGTCGCCGGCATCCTCATCGAGAACCTTGGCAAGGAGATGCTGGGCAAGAAGGTCGGCGACGTCGTCACGATCTCGATGACTGGCCCATCGAGCCACGAGGAAGAGAAGATCAAGGACCAGCCCATTACGGTGAAGATGGAGGTCACCACCATCCACCGGATCGAGCCCGCGGCGATCGAAGACATCATCGAGCGGATGGGCCTGGGCAGCGAAGACGAGCTGACCGAGCGGGTGAAGACCTCGCTCGAGCAGCGTGCCGAGCAGAACCAGAAGGCCGACCTGTACCAGCAGGCGTGCGATCAGCTGGTTGAGCAGGTGGCGCTCGAGCTGCCCAAGGGGATCTCGTCGCGACAGACCGAGCGTGTGCTCCAGCGCCAGACGATGGACATGATGTACCGCGGCACGCCCGCCAACGAGATCGACGAGAAGCTGGCCGAGCTGCGTACCGAGTCCGAAGAGGCGGCCCAGCGTCAGCTCAAGCAGTTCTTTATCCTTGACAAGGCGAGCAAGGACCTCGATGTCGACGTCAGCGAGCAGGAGCTCAATGGCCGGATCGCGATGATGGCGATGCAGAGCGGCCGACGCCCCGAGAAGGTCCGCCAGGAGATGATGCAGCACGGCCAAATCGAGCAGCTCTACCTGCAGATCCGCGAGCAGAAGACCCTCGACAAGATCATCGAGCAGGCCAGCGTGACCGAGGTCGAGGGCGGCGACGACAAGCCCGCCGCCAAGAAGAAGTCGACCAAAAAGAAAACCAGCAAGAAGAAGTCGACCCAGAAGAAGGACGACGCCGGCGAGTAATCCGCCGCTGAAGAGTGATTGATCGCAAGCCCGTGGTTCGCGCCGCGGGCTTGTTTTTTGCCCGCCTGATGCCTGCCGGCCCCATTGCGGCGGCCCGGCATCCTGTTTACGCTGTGGCAATGCTGCTGCTGACCCAAACCCCGCAAGAGGCCGCCAAAGGGATCTACTTCTGGCTGGGCATGATCGTGCTGGCGGCGGTGGTGATGACGGTGCTGGCGTTGATCCTGCGTAAGCTGCTGCTGCCCGGGTCCGACGAGCCGGTCAACATGGGGTTCACGCTGGCGGACCTGCGCGAGATGCACGCCAAGGGGGAGCTGACGGACGAGGAATTCGATCAGGCCAAGCGTCAGATGCTGGCGCGGGGCCGGTCGATGCTCTCGGACGAGGAGGAAGGCGGCCCGGGGGGGGAATCGTCTGGAAAGCCGGTGGATGAAATCGACCTGGGCTGAGGGTCTCCGATAAAATCGTTAGCGGCTGGGCCCGGGGGCGGCGGCGTGATAACCTTGCCGGATTGTTCATTTTCATACGCTTTTGCCGTTTGATTCGGCTATGATTGTTCAGCGCTGATGTGTGCCGGGCCTGTGGTTGCCGGCTGATGAGCGTGCCACCGTCCGCAGGCGGAATCGTGCTAACGGTTGGCGGGTATCTGGACGATGGGTCCGGTGTGGGTGTCGCTGTGTGGCGGCGTCGGCAAGGATTCGACTCAACGGAGGCAGGCGCCCGGGTCCTGCGAAAGAAAGCAAGCTGATGGCTGATAAGAACGGTGGAAATGACGGTACGGGCGGAAACGACTCGGGCGGCGGCTTGGGCGGCGACGGCGGCTTCAAAGGCCGACGCGTGACGACCTGCTCCTTCTGTGGCAAAAGCTCACGCGAAGTCGGCCCGATGGTCGAGGGCCCCAACGACGTCTACGTCTGCGCTAACTGTACCGAGCTGTGCCAGAACATCTTCAAGCAGGAACGCCGACGGGTGCACTCCGGCCGCCCCGCCATGGGCGCGATCCCCTCGCCCCGCCAGCTCAACGACTTCCTCGACCAGTACGTCATCGGCCAGCAGACCGCCAAGCGGGCGCTCTCCGTCGCGGTCCACAACCACTACAAGCGACTCAGCGCAGCCGAGAAAGAAGCCCCCGTCGAACTCGACAAGTCCAACGTCCTGCTCATCGGCCCGACCGGCTCGGGTAAGACGCTGCTCGCACGCACCCTCGCACGCACCCTCAACGTGCCCTTCGCCATCGGTGACGCGACGACGCTGACCGAGGCGGGCTACGTCGGCGAGGACGTCGAAAACCTCCTGCTCAAGCTGCTCCAGGCCGCCGACTACGACCTCGACGCCGCACAGCGCGGGATCATCTACATCGACGAGATCGACAAGATCGGCAAGACCTCGCAGAACGTCAGCATCACCCGCGACGTCTCGGGCGAAGGCGTCCAGCAGGCCCTGCTCAAGATGCTCGAAGGCACCACCGCCAACGTCCCCCCCCAGGGCGGGCGCAAGCACCCCGAGCAGCAGTACATCCAGCTCGACACGACCAACATCCTGTTCATCTGCTCGGGCTCGTTCGTCGGGCTCGACGACATCATCCGCAAACGGCTGGGCCAGAAGGCCATCGGCTTCGGCGCCGAGCAGTCCAAGGGCGAGCAGAAGATCAACGACTCGGACATCCTGCTCCATGTGACCCAGGACGATGTGCTGCACTTTGGCATGATCCCCGAGCTCATCGGCCGACTGCCCATCATCACGCCTCTCGAGAAGCTCACGCCCGAGACGCTGACCCGTATCCTGACCGAGCCCAAGAACGCGCTGGTCCGCCAGTACGAATACTTCTTCCAGATGGAGGGGGCCGAGCTCGAGTTTACGGACGACGCACTGCTCGCCCTGGCCGAGGAAGCGATCTCGCGGGACACCGGTGCCCGGGCGCTGCGTTCGGTAATGGAAGACGTCATGCTCGATCTGATGTACGACCTGCCGGATATGAACAACGAGCAGGCCCACTACGTAATAGATGCGTCGGCGGTCCGCTCGCCCCGCCCGCTCGCCGAGCTGCGCGTGGCCCCGAAGAAAGAGTCGGCCTGACCTGCCCCGCGCATCCTGACCGGGGCCGGCCTTGCCGAAAGGCAACCCCGGCGGCCCACGGACGCGTCCCAAACGCACCCTCAACCCGCCTACCCAGGCGGGTTTTTTTATCCCCCGTGCCGGACGACCGCTGCAAACGTCCTACCTACAATGCCATACAGCCCCGAGCACCCGGCCGACCGATGGGACACGCCACAAACCACCGATAAAGCCCCTACGACCGCCACCCTCACAAGGAGTTCGCCCTTGACCCCACGACACGCCCGCATGACCACCTTCGCCCGGCTCACCGCGTCGCTTTCCTTCGCCGTGGGCCTCCTCGCCGCCGCACCGACCCCGGCGCAGGTCACCGGCGAACAGGTCGCGGGGCTCGCCGAGCAAGGCCGGTTCGCCGACCTCCTCGACGCCCTTGAGCACACCCCCGCCAACGGCCCCGCGGCCGATCTCGTCGCCGACCTCGAGCTCTACCGCGACCACCTCGCCGCACGCACCGCCGCCCGCCGCGAGGCGTTCGACCTGGCGATGGAGGAAGCCCAGCAGCGGATCGAAGAGGACAAGCTCGAGGAGGCCATGGTCAAGCTGATCGAAGCACACGACCTCGCCGACGACCCCACCGCGTTCCTCGATCTGGAACGCGTGGTTGCACTGACCGAGGCGGTCGACCAGCGTGCGACCGCCGCGGCCGAGGCCGACGACTGGGTTGATGCGCTGGGGCTCTACCGCCTGCTCGATCTGCTCTACGAAGACTCCCGCCGCTACCACGAGGAGTTCCTCAACGCGGGCAGCCACGTCCGCATCCTCCAGCTCTACAACCCGCTGCTGCTGCGCGACCTTTATAAAGAACGTGCCGAGCGGCTTCGCGACGAAGACGACCCCCTGCTCGATGAAGCCGAGGAGGAGGTCGATGAAGAAGACCTTGAAGACTGGAACATCAAACTCGCGGGCGTCACTCGGCAGCAGATGTACCAGGCCCTGTCGCAGGCGACCGACCGACACATTGATCGCGGCGGATACGCCGAGCTTATGGTCGGGGCGCTCAACGGCCTACGCACCCTGCTCGAGACCGAGGGCCTCGAAACCGTGTTCCCCGGCCTCGCGAACGAGCGTCTGGTCGACCGCATGCTCGCGGACATCGATGCGAAGCTCGAAGACCTCGCCCGCCCGGGCCGACGCCTGACCCGAGGCACCGCGACCGAATTGCTTGAACAGGTCCTCAGCGCGAACGGCCGGACCGTCCGCCTGCCCGAAGAAGTCGTGGTCTACGAACTGACCAGCGGCGCGACGGGCGAACTCGACCCGTTCACGACCGTGATCTGGCCCGAGGACCTGCGGCAGTTCAGCCGATCCCTCAGCGGCGACTTCGTCGGCGTCGGCGTGCAGATCCAGCGGCTCGACGGCAAGCTCGTCGTCGTCACCCCCCTCGAGGGCACCCCCGGCATGGAGGCCGGCATCAAAGCCAACGACATCATCACCCGTGTCAACGGCCGATCCACAAGTACCTGGAGCATCGACAAAGCCGTCCGTGAAATCACCGGCCCCGAAGGCACCCGCGTCGTACTCACCATCGTCCGGCCCGGCGTCGATGACCCCATCGAAATGACCATCGTCCGCAAGAAAATCATCCTCGAATCCATCAAGGGCTGGGCCCACCGCGAAGGCGGCGGCTGGGACTACTGGGTCGACCAGGAGGCGGGCCTCGGCTACATCCGCATGACCCAATTCCTTCGGCAGACTGCGGACGACATGGACGCTGCCGTGGAACAGATGCAGCGCGAGGGCGAAATCAAAGGCCTGATCATCGACCTCCGCTTCAACCCCGGCGGCCTGCTCTCCACCGCCGTCGAGGTGGTCGACCGCTTCGTCCCCGCCGGCCGCATCGTCTCGACCGTTGACGCCGAGGGCAACGAGACCAACGTCCAAAACGCCCGTCGACGCACGACCTACACGGGCGACTTCCCCGTCGTCCTGCTCATCAACCGCGGGTCGGCCTCGGCCTCGGAGATCGTCTCCGGTGCGCTCCAGGACTATGAACGCGCTTTCATCATCGGCGAAAACAGCTACGGCAAGGGCTCGGTCCAGGACATCTTCCCGCTGGGCCGCGGCGAGGCCTACTTCAAGTGCACGACCCAGCACTACATGCTCCCGCTGGGCCGGATCATCCACCGCACGCCCGAGTCCGACGTCTGGGGCATCCAGCCCGACCTCGCGGTCCGCATGACCACCGGGGAGATCGCCGACTGGCTCGAAGCCCGACGCGACGCGGATGTCCTTGTCGCCGCCGAAGACATCGACCCCGACAACCCCCGCGTCCAGCCCGACGACATCCTCGCCAACGGCATGGACACGCAGCTCGAAGCCGCCGTCCTGTACCTCAAGGCCCAGCAGCTCTCCAACAGCGACGACGCCTTCGCCCAGCGGGATGAGTGAGTACCAGCCAGGCCGCAAGACAACCTACAAGCCCCCGCCCCACCAAGGCGGGGGTTTTTCTTTGCTAAAGTGTGCGCAGCTTTCACCCCAAGGATGTTCATGGCTGGCTCAACATTTGGCAACCTCTTCCGCGTCACCACCGCCGGCGAATCGCACGGCCCGGGCAATGTCTGCATCGTCGATGGCTGCCCCGCCGGGCTCACGCTGTCGGTCGATGACCTCATCCCCGACCTGCAACGCCGTCGGCCCGGGCAGTCGCGCATCGTCAGCCCTCGCAAGGAAGACGACACCCCCGAGATCCTCTCGGGCGTCTTCGAAGGCAAGACCACCGGCACGCCCATCGCGATCCTGATCCGAAACCAGGACCAGCGCTCCCGCGACTACGGCGACATCAAGGACAAGTACCGACCGGGTCACGCCGACTTTACCTTCGACGCGAAGTTCGGCTTCCGCGACTACCGAGGCGGCGGCCGCAGCAGCGCCCGCGAGACCACCGTCCGCGTCGCGGCCGCGGCGATCGCCAAGAAACTCCTGCACACCGTGCACGGCATCGAAGTCCTAGGCTACGTCGATCAGGTCGGCGACCTCCGCTTCACCACCGACCAGCCCGAAGTCATCACACTCGAACAGGTCGAATCCAACCCCGTACGCTGCCCCGACCCCGCGATGGCCGAGCGGATGGAGTCGCTGATCAAGCAGGTTCGGAAGGAACAGGACTCGATCGGCGGCGCGGCCACACTGGTCGCCAAGAACGTCCCCGCCGGGTGGGGCGAGCCGGTGTTTGACAAGCTCAAGGCCGACCTGGGTAAGGCGATGTTCTCCCTGCCGGCCGTGATGGGCGTTGAGTACGGCGAGGGCTTCGGCGTCGCCACCGCACGCGGCACCGAGCACTGCGACACCTTCGTCCCAGGCCAAGCCAGCACCCCCATCACCACCCAGACCAACCGCCACGGCGGGATGCTCGGCGGCATCTCCTCCGGGCTCCCCATCGTCTTGCGATGCGCGGTCAAGCCCACGAGCAGCATCCCTCAGGACCGCCCCACCGTCGATAAGCACGGCAGCCCCACAACCATCGCGACGCGTGGCCGGCATGACCCTTGCCTGCTTCCGCGGTTTGTCCCGATGGGCGAGGCCATGATGGCGCTCGTATTGGCTGACCATATGCTGCGCCAGCGCGCATGTGATTTCTCGCTCTAGCGCAGCCGCTTACGGCTTAGCGCGACGCCGCGCCCGGCGGGTACACGTAAAACCACAACGTCTCATCACCCTTGCCGATGTCGTGCTCTTCGACGTCGGCGGGCGTTCCGAACTGCACCTCCGCCGCCGCGCGGTACGCAGCGATTTGCTCGGCGGGGAACGCCTCGCCCTCGCCGTACTTGTTGTCGCGGTACACGATGAGCACCGTTGAAGATACGGGGTCGGCCACCAGCATCGTAGGGTCGGGCGCGAATAGCAGTTCGACCCCATGCGCCCGGGCCTCCTGGATCAGGTAGTGCCGAGTCCGCGCGGCGCTGCCGCCCCAGCCAATGAGATTCGGCGCCCAACCGGTGTCACGAAGCGAACCGACTAAAACCCACCGGTCGCCAATCTCCGCAGTCGACCCGAGTTCCCGTACGGTCGCTCGGCTGATCTCATCGGACGGATGCTTGTAGGGGTCTTTGATATCGCGCACCGCACCGCCGATCACGACGCAGAGCATGATGAACGCGACAAAGCGCGCCCCGCGGACCGCCTCGCGACGCGGGAGCATCGAGCGAAGGAGTGTGATGCTGCCGACGCCCGCCAGCAGGCAGATCGCGGGCGCGAGGAAGAGGGTCGTGCGTGCAGACGAGCCGTAGGGGTAGAGACGCATCGCAGCCGCAGCAAGGCAGACGACCGCCGGCAACAGCAGGATCGGCAGCAGCGGGTGGCGTTTGTGCCAGAGCGCGACGCAGCCGATCACGACCAGGAGGAATGTCAACGACGACGCGCCGTTCTTGCCGCCCACCGGGTAGGCGAACATGTTGCCGGTATGCACTTCGAAGAACCAGCCCAGGAATCGCACGGGCCAGAGCAGCCACTCGCTCGCGGTCTCGCCCAGCCCCGGCGGGAACGCGAGGGACCAGTGCTCGGAGGAACGCAGGGACTCGTTCGCGTCCGACTGCCCCGAGCCGACCGTACGCCACATCCCCAACCCACTCGCGGCAAAACCGACACCCGACAATACCCCGCCGGCCCAGGGTACGATCGCACGGCGTAGTTCACCGTCGGAAACCACTTTGCCCAGGAGCGCCAGCAGCACACCCGCCGCGACAAAGGCGGAGGTGTACGAAAACCAGATCGCTACGGCGCAGCCCAACCCCAACAGCACCCAGCGCTTCGCGTCGCGTGCGTGCTGCCAGACCCACCACGCCAGCACGGTGATCACCAGCGACACCAGCAGGTCCACGGCATACGGCTTGACCTCGTTCGCGTGTCGTACCGGGTAGTACGACGCCGCGAAGATAGCGACACCCAGCCAGGCACCGCGTCGCGGCAACGCACGCGGCGCCCACCGCCAGAGCAGCACCAGCGACCCGAGCCCCGCCAGCGTCGGCAGCAGCCGCAGCACCATTTCGCTGGTCCCCAGCACCTGCGAGATCGCCAGGACCGCCCAGAGGAAGCCGAGCGGCGCGACCTGTGCATGGTCGAGGCCGCCGACCATCTCGCCGTAGCCCCGTGTGAGGAAGTTGACTGCGATAAACGATTCGTCGCCCCAGAGCGGGAACCCCGCGGCCCACCGCCCGACACGCCACAGCACCGCCGCGAGCACCAGCACACCCGCCAGCCGGTGCGGTGGCCAGAACAGTCGACGAAGCAACGCCCGCAGCGGTCTCAGGACTCGTGTCATCAACGCGATCGTCCTACTCGCCCTGGCCAAACACGTCGCAGGGCAGCGCCTCCCACCCGCGTGCCCAGACCGTCACGTTGCGGTATCGGCCCGTGTCGTCAAACGAGCCGACACCGATATAACCCGAGGTAAAGGTCGTATCGCTCGCCTCGAGCACGGGGTTCTTCATGTCGTCGAAGTAGACCCGGATCGTGCCCTCGTCGGCATCGCGTACGAGGCGGACGTGGTGCCACGCGTCCGTCCCCCAGTCGACGCCGACGGTGCGCTGCGTCGTGATCGGGGTACGTGGCGCATCGTTGACGATGAAAATCTGGTGCGCATTGTCGTCGCCGAGCGTAGCCATGTGCGCGTAGTAGTAATGGTCCGCATCCACGACGCCGAAGAACAGACACAGGTCGCGGTGGTTGTACTCGCGCCCCGACTGCATCATCTCCAGGTCCATCACGAAATCCGCCGCTGTGCCCGGCTTGAAGAGCGCGATGTTGCCCGGCGAGCGGTGTGTGGGCTGGTAGTCCGACGCGGCGAAGAGTTCGAGGAAGCTTTCGCCATCGGCCTCGCGGACCCGCCAGGCGTCCGGGTCCGAACATACCACGTCCGCGAGGTCGTCCGCCTGGGCAAAGTCCTGCTGATAGACCCGTTCGTAACCTTCAGGGATATGGGCCGGCCGATCGGCGGTGGGGACGGCCTTGCAGCCCAGCGCGAACACCGGGAGGGCCAACGCGAGTGCAGCCATTCGTCGAGCGTGCTTCATCGTATTCATGCCGAGACTCGTTTCCTCTGCGGGGCGGTTGGGCTTTGCGGCACGGGTACCGCGGTGTGTTCGTCGCGGCACCCGGGTATGCATCTGCATCGGTCTACACGATAGGTCATCCCGCTGGTGTACGCATGCCCATGCCGCGAAACGCGCAAGAAAAAAGCCCCGGCAAAAGCCGGGGCTCGTTGAGTCGACATCATCGCACCGTGGTACTCGCGTCGGCGGGGCTTACTCGCCCGAGCCGAACGTGATCTTGTCGGTGCCGAGGTGGTCGAGGCCATCGCCCAGGCCACCGATCCCGCCGCCCGAGAGGCCCGAGCCCGAATCGGACTTGCCTTCGGAGCGTTCGGCCGCGGCTTCCTGGTCGGCGGTCCACTGCGCCCGCTTGAGGGACAGGCCGATCTTCCGGTCGTCCAGGTCGACGCGGAGGATCTTGACCTCGACGTCCTGGTTCTGCTGTACAACGTCCTGCGGGTTTTCGACCTTGTGGTCGGCCAGCTCGGAGATGTGCAGGAGGCCTTCGAGGTCGTCTTCGAGCTCGACGAAGACACCGAAGTTGGTGATCTTGGTCACCTTGCCGTGGACGATCATGCCCGGCTGGTAGGCCGAGGGGATCGCTTCGAGCCAGGGGTCTTCTTCCATCTGCTTAAGACCCAAGGCGACACGCTGCTTGGTCTGGTCGACCTCGAGGACAACACACTTGCAGGTGTCGCCCTTCTTGAGCATCTCGTTGGGGTGGCTGATCTTCTTGGTCCACGACAGGTCGCTGACGTGGAGCAGGCCGTCGATGCCGGGCTCGATCTCGATGAACGCGCCGTAGCTGGCGAGGTTGCGGACCTTGCCCTCGACCATCGTGCCGGGCGGGTACTTCTCGGCAACAAGCTCCCAGGGGTTGACCTCGGTCTGCTTCATGCCCAGCGAGATCTCCTGCTTGTCCTTGTTGATGTCAAGCACAACGACGTCCGCCTCTTCGCCGATCGAGACGACCTCGGAGGGGTGGTTGATGCGCTTGGTCCAGGACATCTCGGAGATGTGGACCAGGCCTTCGACACCGTCCTCGAGCTTGACGAACGCGCCGTAGGACATGATGTTCGTGACCGTGCCCTTGACGCGGGTGTTCGCGGGGTACTTGGCCTCGATATCTTCCCAGGGCGACGAGTCCTTCTGCTTGAGGCCCAGCGCGATCTTCTCTTTCTCGTAGTCGATGTTGAGGATCTTGACTTCGATCTTCTCGTCGATCTTGACCACGTCGCTGGGGTGGTTGACCCGGCCCCAGGACATGTCGGTGATGTGGAGCAGGCCGTCGATCCCGCCGAGGTCGACGAACGCGCCGAAGTCGGCGATGTTCTTGACCGTGCCGGTGGTGATGTCGCCGACGTTGACCCGGTCCAGCAGTTCCTTGCGAAGGATGGACCGGCGGTCTTCGATGAGCTTACGCCGGGAGATGACGATGTTACGGCGCTCGGTATCGATCTTGAGGATCTGGGCCTCGATGGTCTTGCCGATGTAGATGCCGATGTCGGCCGGGCGACGGATGTCGACCTGCGACGCGGGGAGGAAGACCGGCACGCCGATGTCGACGAGCAGGCCGCCCTTGATCTTCCGCATGACCTTGCCTTCGACCGGGTCCTCTTCGCCCTTCTCGCTGATGATCTTTTCCCAGCCGCGGATGCGGTCGGCCTTGCGCTTGCTGATGGCGACCATGCCGCCTTCACCTTCGACCGACTCGAGCAGCACCTCGACGGTGTCGCCGATCTCAACGTCGGCCGGGTTTTCAAACTCGTGCTTGTCGAGGATTCCTTCGGACTTGAGCCCGACATCCACAAGGAAGTCGTCGCCGGCCTTGCCGATGACCTTGCCCTGCAGGATCTTGCCGTTGGTGAAGTCTTCAATATTGACTTCGAGCAGCGACTCCATGTTGCCGCCCGCGACATCATCACCAAAGGCATCCATCAGCATGGATTCGGCTTCGGCGTCGTCGATCGAGAGGGTGGCGATGAGGTTCTTGTTAACCATAGAAATGCAATTCCTTTGTAGAAGGTTTACCCGCCCCGACGCGTGCCGGGTGACAACGGGTCGCGGCCCACGGTTAGGCCGCCTGTTACAGGTATGAGCGGCGGGCCACATCGGCCCGCACGACTGCTCATGGTGAACCCCGGATTGTACCCGGATACGCCCCCCTATGCGAATGAGTATCGGCAGAGTCGCCCGCCCTTATGTAACGCAAAAAACAGATAGTTATTGCGCAATCATCAATAACAAAAGCAAAACTCATTTGCCAATAGGTTGGATAAACGCCTACGCCGACCCCAAAACTGCATCCACCCGATCAGACCGCGGCGGTCTGCTTCGACCGTGCATACGCAACCGCATTCTCGAAGAAGCGTAGGCCGGGCATGGGCTGATCGACAAAGCCCTTGGGCTGGCGGGTCCACTGCGGGTGCTGTGTCGCGACGGTGTAGCGTTCGGGGTGTGGCATGAGGCCGAACACAACACCCGACGGATCGCAGATCCCCGCGATCGCGTCATCCGAGCCGTTGGGGTTGCCGCCCGTTTCCAAGCCCGCCTGGGCCGTCGTGTCGTAACGCAGGGCGACTTGGCCTTGCTCGTTGAGCTGCTGGATGACTTCCGGGGGCGCGGTGAAACGGCCCTCGCCGTTGGCGACCGGCAACTCGAATCGCTCGAGCCCCTGAGTCCAGATGCAAGGCGACTGCGTGTTCGCCGCCATCGGCACCCACTTGCACATAAACCGGCCCGTGTCGTTGTCGCCGAGGGTCACCGCCTGCTTCGCGTCGCTCGGGAAAGGCAGCAGCCCGAGCTTAGCCAGCACCTGAAACCCATTGCAGATACCGATCATTGGCACGCCGCGCGCGACCGCGTCCTGCAAAGGCTCCAACAGGCGGTGGCGAAGACGATTGGCGAGGATTCGGCCGGCCGCGATGTCGTCGCCATACGAAAATCCGCCGGGGAACCCGACGATGTCGAACCGGGCGATCAGCGACGGGTCTTCAATCAGCCGACTCAGGTGGACCGTCTGCGCCGTCGCGCCCGCCTGCTCAAAGGCAAACGCGAGCTCCGCGTCACAGTTCGTCCCAGCCGTCCGCACAATCAGGGTCGATACGCTCATCGACCCATGATATCACCTTGCCGCCCGCTTCATCTAACCCGCTCCGACGCCCTCCGCCCTCACGCCTGCGAAGCCCCCGCGTCGGGCTCATCCCCAGGACGCTGCCCGGTCGCGCGGAAGGTGCTCCGCCGCTTGGCGTACTCGGCCGGGCTCAGCGGGAGGTCGGGCTCCGCCTCGCCCGCAAGCGACTGCTTGTGCAGCGATTTCAAAAACGGCACGCACCACCCACAGCCCGTCCCGGCGGAGAGGCACTCGCTGATCAGCGACGCCACCGCGGGGCGCTCCCGCTTGCAGTAGTTCACGATCTTCCGCTTACTCACGTGGAAGCACAGGCAGACATTATCGTCATCGTTCATGCAGTCAGTGTAGGCGATGCCCCGTGCCGATGGCGGTGGGTGATTCGCGTGTTGATTGCATGATTCCACCTACAATACCCGCATGCCCACGCCCTCCGCGTACGACAACCTGCTGGACCAGCTCGAAAAGCTCCCGGGCATCGGACGCCGATCGGCCGAGCGTATCGCGTTCCACCTGCTGCGCCAGCCCGCCGAGTCGAGCGTTGCGCTGGCGCAAGCCCTCGAGGCCTTCCGCACGAACCTCCGCGTCTGCGGGGTCTGTGGCCACGTCTCCGAGTCCGACCCCTGCCCGATCTGCGCGGACGATCAACGCGACGCCTCCGTGGTGCTCGTAGTCGAACAGCCCAGCGACGTCTTCGCGATCGAGCAGGCCGGCAGCTACCGCGGGAGGTATCACGTCCTCATGGGTCGGCTTGCGCCGATGGAAGCGATCGGCCCGGGCGACCTCAACATCCAGCCGCTGCTCCAGCGTGTCCGCGCGAGTCGCCCCGCACATCGCGAAGCCCAGCCCGGCGAACCCGCAGCCATCCGTGAGGTTATCCTCGGCACTAACCCCACACTCGAAGGCGACGGGACCGCGCTCTACCTCAGCGAAAAACTGCGCGAGCTCGGCGTCAACGTTACCCGCCTCGCACGCGGCATGCCCACCGGATCGAGTCTGCAAGGCGTGTCCAAGGCGGTCCTCAGCGACGCCGTGCAGGGACGCACCCGGATGGATGACCATTGAACGCCGACGATGTGCAAACCTCATGCCAGTTTTGATCCCGACCCGCGGATCACCGATAATCACCTAGACGGGCCGTACCGCCGCCCACCCCACCCACGCCCTCTTTGAGCCCACACGATGCGACTGGATACCGGACAACAGATGCGCATGGACCAGCGGATGAAGCTGGACCCACGCATGATCCAGTCGATGGAGATCCTCCAGATGTCGATCCCGGCACTGGAGGAACGCATCGAGCAGGAGCTCGCAAGCAACCCCACGCTTGAGCTTGCCCAGGGCGGTGCCGACCCCGAAGCCATCAAGCGCGAGCAGGAGCAGGCCAAACGGGACGACAACGAGAGCGAGCGGCCGCTGGTCGTGCAGGAAGACGCAAACGGCAAGCACTCGGCCGACGACTTCGAACGCCTCAGCAACATCTCCGAGCAGTACGGCGAGGCCTGGGACGCGAACATGTCCGAGGGCTCAAGCTCCTTCGCGCGTCAGCGTGCCAACGCCGCCAACGGCGAGCGTGACGCGAAGATCGACGCCATGGCCAACACCCAGGCCCGTACCGCGTCGCTCTACGACCAGCTCATCGCGCAGTGGCACCTGACCGACGCACCCGACGACCAGATGGAGCTGGGCGACTACCTCATCGGCCACATCGACGCCGACGGCTACCTCCGCACGCCCGACGATGAATTGATGCAGCAGGCCCCGGAGGGCACAACGCCCGAGCAGCTCCGGCGTGTGATCGACTTGCTGCGTCACACACTCGAGCCCCCAGGCCTCGCAGCGCGTGACCTGCGCGGCTGCCTGCTGCTGCAGATCGATGCACGCACGGCCGAGGAACCCAACCTCGACCTCACACTCGAACGCCAGCTCGTCGACGCCTACCTGAAAGAGATCGAGCTCAACCGCTACCCGAAAATCGCGAAGTCGCTCGACCGCGATATCGAGGACATCAAAAAGGCTGTGCTCCACCTGCGCCAATTCCACCCGCACCCGGGTCGGCTGCTCGCAAGCGATGAGGTCCGCTCGATCACCCCCGACGCGGTGATCGAGTACGACGAGGAGCAGGACACCTACACCGCCAAGCTCACCAACGGGATGCTGCCGCCGCTGACGATCAGCCGAGAATACGAAGACCTCGCGAAGGACAAGGAGCAGGACAAGAAGACCCGTGACTTCGTGATGAAGAACCTGAGCAGCGCGAAGTGGCTGATCGAGGCGATCCAGCAGCGCAGCACGACCCTGCTGCGCGTGATCGGTGTGGTGGTGCAGGCCCAGCGGGACTACTTCGACCAGGGCGCCCAGGCGTTGCGTCCGCTGCCGATGACGACGGTCGCCGACCAGCTTGGGGTCCATGTCGCGACGGTAAGCCGAGCGGTGAGCGAGAAGTACCTGCAGACGCCGCGTGGGATCCTGCCGCTGCGGATGTTTTTCTCCGGCGGGACAGAATCCGAGGACGGCGAGGCCGTCGCGTGGGGCGCGATCCAGGCGAAGCTCAAGCAGATCGTCGACGAGGAAGACAAGACCCAGCCGATGACCGACGACCAGTTGGTCGAAGCCCTCAAAGAGCAGGGCATCGAGATCGCTCGGCGGACGGTCGCGAAGTACCGCAAGGTGCTGAACATCCCGCCGGGACGTCAGCGCCGCGAGTACTGAGCACTGGGCTGTTCAATGCATTTATTGCGATCAGGACAACCGCATTGCCGTGTGCCACACAGCAAAGCTGTGTGCTGCTGGCCGCACAACGTTATCGCTTACGAAGGCACATAGCTGCGCGATGTGGCACCCACCTACAAAGCATCAATGCGGCATGGGGAACCGCTTGCACAGCTCGAGCACCTTCGCGTTCGCGGCCTTGATCTTTGCCTCATCCCCGCCGCTGTTGATGACTTCGACCACGATCTGCCCGACCTCGCGGATGGCGTCGGCGTCGAGGCCTCGGGTCGTCAGCGCGGGTGTGCCCAGGCGGACGCCGGAGGTCTGGAACGGGCTGCGTTCGTCCCGGGAGACGGTGTTCTTGTTGGTGATGATGCCCGCGTCGTCGAGCCACTGGGCGGCCATCTTGCCCGTCACATCGGGGTGGCTTGGCCGAAGGTCGATCAGCACGAGGTGGTTGTCCGTGCCCCCGGTCGCAAGGGTGAGCCCACCGGCGAGCAGCGTCTCAGCAAGCGCCTTCGCGTTGGTAACGACGTTGGCGGCGTACTGCTTGAAAGCGGGCTTGAGGTTTTCGCCGAAGTTCACGGCCTTCGCGGCGATGATGTGCATCAGCGGGCCGCCCTGTGTGCCGGGGAAGATCGCCTTGTCGATCCGCTTCGCCAGGTCTTCGTCATTGGTCAGGATCAGCCCCCCGCGCGGGCCGCGCAGGGTCTTGTGCGTCGTCGTCGTCACGACATCGCACTGCGGGAACGGCGAGGGGTGCGCCCCGCCCGCGACGAGGCCGGCGATGTGGGCCATGTCACACATCAGCAGCGCCCCGCACTTGTCGGCGATCGCGCGGAAACGATCGAAATCGATCACGCGTGGGTAGGCCGAATAGCCGCAGATCAGCAGCTTGGGCTTGTGCTCCATGCACAGCTTCTCGACCGCGTCGTAGTCGATATAGCCGGCGTCGTCGCGCGACGCGTCGTACACAAGCGGGTAGTGCACGGGGCTGAACCACTTGCCCGACATCGCGACCTTGCTGCCGTGGGTCAGGTGCCCGCCCTCGGAAAGCTCAATCGAGCAGAACGTGTCGCCCGGCTCGAGCAGCGCGTAGAACACGGCGGTGTTGGCGTTCGCACCCGAATGCGCCTGGACATTAGCGAAGTTGCAGCCGAAGAGCTGCTTCGCACGTTCGATCGCGAGGGTCTCGACCTCGTCGTAGTAGTCGCACCCCGAGTAGTAGCGCTTGCCGGGGTAGCCCTCGGCGTACTTGTTGGTCATGTTCGAGCCACACGCGGCCATGACGGCGGCCGAGGCGTGGTTCTCGCTGGCGATCATCTCGAGCGTGTTTTCCTGGCGTTCGCCCTCCTTCGCGATGAGGCGCGCGACCTCGGGGTCGGCGGCGGCGATCGGGTCATGGGCGAGGGTGGTCGAAGACATAGCGGGCTCCGCGTTTGCGAATCAGGGGTAGTGGATCACGTACAGGACCGGGATTCTAACGCGAAACGCGGCCGGTGCGGATGTCGGGAACGGTGTGGATGCGGGTGGCTTGGGGCTACTGCTGGCCGGGCCCGGCTTCGGGGGGGACGAGCAGGGTCTGCGGCCCCATCGCGATGGCGATGCCGGCGTGGGTGATCGCGGCGCGGCGTGGGTCGAGCTGGCCCTGGATCGGCCCCAGCGTATAGGTCTGCTCAAGCCGGCCCCCCGCGCGGGCAACCAGGTCGATGCGGTACGACACCGTTTGCCCCTGCGCGAGCAGCAGGTCCGGGTCCCCCGCCGCATCGATCGAAGCGATCAACGCCGCACGCGATTCCCCGGCGAGTGCCTGGTAAACAACACCCCCGCCGGTCCGTGGGGCATCGCGCCACATAACCTGCCCCCCGCCCGAAAGCACCACGACGCCGTTCGTCCCAAACACAAGCAGCCCGTCGCCCAGACGCAGCATCCTGGCCTTGCCCGCATCGTCTTCGTAAGCGATGCGGAATCGGGAGACGACTTCCGAGGGCTCCTCCAGCCGCATGACCTGGACCATGCCTGCCGTGTTTTCGACCGCGACAACGCCGCCGTGCGCGAGGCCGTTCGCCGTCGCGGGCTTATCGCTGAGCGTCTGCTGCCACTGGGTTTCGCCCGTCGCGGCGTCAAAGACCGTGACGCGTGCGCCGCTCTGCCCGACGGCGACCAGCCGGCCCGCATCGAGCCCAACGATCTGCGGCCGAAAGCCCACGTGGAGGTCAACGCGTTCGAGCACCGGGCTCCCCGTATAGAGGTCAAGCAGCACCAGCTTGCCATGATTCAGGTCGATCTCGGGCCCGACGATCCCCGCGACGACAAGCGTCCAAGGATCGGCCGCGACGGCGGTCACCTGCGGCACACCGGTATCCACCGACCAGCGCTGCGACCCGCGATATCGATCCACACCAAGCACCCGGCCATTGCGAGACGTGAAACAAACCACCGATGGCCCGACACTCACAAACGGCAGCGATTCGGGGAGCACGCGCCCGGCCCCGAGCCCCGCATCGCGGGCGGGCATCACACTGTTCTGCGTCGTACTCAACGCACTCAGGTCCGTCGCGCTATCCCACAGCATGGCCCCCGTCGCGCTGTCCAGCGCGACCAGGACCTCCGCATCCACCGACCACACCAGCACCTGCCCCTGCTCATCGGCTAAGGCGTAGAGCTGCCGACCCGGCACCGGCGTCGACCACAACGTCTCCCGGCCCGACGCCCCCAGCTTGGCGACTTCCCCCTCATCCGTATGAATCAGCAGCGCACCGCTCAACGCGTCGGGGTTCAGGCCCGGCGGGGGCAAGAGCAATCGGCCGGGCAGTACCACCGGCGAGCCCAGCGACGCGGGCGGGTCCAACGCAAGCTCGGCCTGCGCGTCCAACGCTAGAAACACGTCGCGCCACTCCTCAATCGAAGTGGGCTCACCATCACGCTGCGGACGCACCGCACCGCCCTCCCGCGAGAGACGAGTCAGCAGCGACAACGCTTCGCCTCGGCGGTGAGATTTCTCGTAGTAGGTCAGCAGCGCCCCCGCGGCCGTCTGCTGCTGATCGATCGTCATCGCGCTGGCGAGCGCCTGCTGGTACTGGCTCAGCGCGCCGATCGCCTGGCCCGCGTTTTCCAGCCGATCCGCCGCGGTCAGCAGCGCGCGCGAGGCCGACATCGCCAGGGGATACCGCTGAGCGATCCGCGATAGAGCGTCCGCATCCGCATCCCCCCCGGCCAGCAGCGTTTCGAGTTCCTGCTTCGCCAGCGCGTCGTATCGTTGGTAGATGCCCCGGCCATGCTCGCTCACCAAGGCCACCAACGCGCGCTGTGCCGTGCCCGCGGCCGGGCTACTCGCAGGCGAGCCCACCGGGCTGTACGCCGCGGAAGCGAGGGTGGGATCGACCATCACCGACTGGAAGTGGCGGACCGCCTGCTCGTAGCCCCCGACAGTGACCAGGTGCCGACCGCATTCGATGTGGTACGCCGCGGACTGCTCGGCCGACTGCGCCGCCCGAGCCATGTAGTCGTACAAACGCCCGCGGAGCGCATCGCTCGCGGGGGAGCCGGCGTCTGCCATCGAGCGCATCCCGTCGAACACGCGTTCGCGTTCGAGCGCCGCATCTTCTCCGCCCATCCGATCGACCGCCGCCAGCGCAAAGCCCAGCCCCTCGATAACGGTGTCGTCCTGTTCCCCGCGGTCCAGCGCAAGGTACGCCAGCGACATGCCCGGGCTTGGGTCCGACGGGCTGCGCTCGACGCGTTGCACCAGCCGAGCATACGCGCCTTCCCAGCTCATGTAGGATTTGAGCGAGCCGTTGGCCGCGACAAGCACCTCGGTATCGAGCACCGCCAGGTTGCCCGTCAGCCCATCGACCTCGGCGATCTCCGTGCCGTCGCTCAGCCGGAGCACCGTCACCCCTTGCCCCGTGGGGACCATGACGAACTGCTTGGTGACCGCGCCCTGGCCGCGTGGTTCAGCGCCTTGCGCCAAGGGGTACACCCACTTCACTTCACCTGCTTCGCCGTCCCACAACACCACGTAAGACCGCGACACGATCACAGCGCTGCCCTGAGCGTCCAGCAGGTACTGCGACCCGCGCAGACGCGCATCATCCTCGAGCGTCCGCAGCGTACGGCCGTTGGCGGGGTCGAGCAGGAACAGTTGCTGGTCGTATAGCGAAAGCTGAACCACAAGCCCCGCGGGAGTCAGCACCGGCGCGGCGTGCATCCCCTCGTTGGTGAGCGTCAGGTTGTTGCCCCGGCGGTTGCGGTCGTCAGCCAAAACACGCAGCCAGCGGTACGCCCCGCTATGCACATCAATCGACGCGGCGACCGCGATCTGGTCGGTCAGGTACAGCGTATCGCCTTCGAGCATCAGCTGGGGTGTGATGCGGATCGCGGCCGCGCCGTGACGCACCTGCACCAGTGCGATGTGCCGGAACCAGTGCAGCCGACCATCGCGTGCATCAAACGCTGCGAGCCAGGTCGTGTGCAGCCCGGTCTGGCTTGTCTTGCGAACCAGCACAAACACCTTGCCCTGCGCCGCGACGGGGGTGCCGACAAAATGCGTCTGCAGCAGCGCGCTCTGGACCCCACGCAAGCCCTGCTCCAGCAGCGGCTCCTCGGGCGTGATCTCCCCCGACTGCCGAGTCCATAGCGCCTCGCCCGTACGGGGGTCGAGACAAACAAGCAGATTCGGCGGCACGACCTCCGCACCGCCACGCCCCGCCCCACCACGACACGCGCCGAGCACGCCAAACAACCGGCCACGCGCGACCACGACCCCGCGGGTATCGTGCCACTCGGGCAGATTCATCGTGTACCCGGGCGCTCGGCCAACCTCTTCCGGGTAGGCCCAGAGCTGCTGCCCCGAAGCGCGGTCCAGCGAGTAAACCTGCTCGCCTGTGTTTACCAGCACCTGCTCGCCATACGTGCCGGGCAAAGCACGCAGCCCGTCGAAGTTCGACCGGACCCCGCTGGGCAGTGAAGACAGCGGCGTATCCCACAACGGAGCCGACAGCCCCTGTGGCGTCGGGCCCGCATCCACCAGCCCACCGACCTCGCCCGAAGCGGGCAGTGACAAGGTGGCCTCGAACTGCTCCAAGCGCTGCGCCATCGCGGCATCCGTCAGCCGTAGCAGCAGCACCATCGACTCGGCTTGTTCCGTATCACCCCGCAGTGCCGCGCACACCCCGCGCAGGTAAACCACCCGGTCGCCGAGCTCGGACTGGTCGGGGTGACGCGCCAACTCCTCCATCAATCCCGACGCGGCCGACACCTCCCCACGCTCAAGCAGTCGCCCGGTCAGCGCGAGCCCCGCCTCCAGCCCCGGGCGGGTCATCCCGAAGCGGCGGTAGGCCTCACGCAACGAAGTCAGCTCGGCAGGGTCTTGCGCGGTGTCCTCGTGCGCGATCGCGAGGGCACGCTCGGCCGAGGCGGTAAACCGTTCGCGGTAAGCCGTCAGCAAGAGCGGATCGCGCATCAGTTCACGCCGTGCCCACAACTCCGCATCGATGTACACCCCTTCGTCAACCGTCACAAGCTTGAAGCGGGCGTCGTCGATCAGCTCCTGCAGCAGGTCGGCCGCATCGTCATGGCGTGACGCCCGCCGCAGGTCGTTGATCCGCGCGAGGTTTTGCTCCGTCGTCGGCTGATCGTCGATCGTCACGCTCGCGCTCTGGGCCCCGGCCGAGCCAACCAGCACCAGCGACAACACACCTGCCCAACCCGCCCTGCCGTATCGCTTCATCCATGACATACGCATCACCTGATTCTAGGCCGATCCTCTCCGCCGCGCCGTCGCGGGCGGACGTCTCTCGGAGCCCGTAGGACGCATGGGCCCCACGCCCTGGGACGCCCCCGTCGTGGGGTTGTTCCTGATGATGCGCCGCTTGGGGGTTGATCGGCATATAATGACCGGTTTGGCCCAAAACACCCAGCCCCTTTACCAGACACGCAACGATGACCCACGCCACGCCCAACACCTCTGACCGCCCAGCCCACGCCTCCGGCAAGCGACCGCTGAGCGTCGCGATCGTCGGCGCTACCGGCGCGGTCGGTCAGGAGTTCCTCCGTGTCCTGGACCAGCGACGATTCCCGATCAAGGATCTTAAGCTCCTTGCGTCCGCACGCTCGGCGGGGACCGAGATGGCGTTCGCCGGCCGGCCCCTGCTCGTCGAAGAACTCACCGAAGACAGCTTCGAGGGCATCGATATCGCCCTCTTCTCCGCCGGCGGATCGATCAGCAAGACCTACGCCCAGCACGCGGTTGACGCCGGTGCAGTGGTCGTCGACAACTCGTCGTGCTTCCGGATGACCCCGGACGTCCCGCTCGTCGTGCCCGAGGTCAACCCGCAGGCGATCGCCGACGCCAACATCGGCCTGGGCGAAGGCCAGCAGCCCGGCATCATCGCCAACCCCAACTGCTCGACGATCCTGATGCTGGTCGCGGTCACACCGCTGCACCGCCTCGCTGGCGTCAAGCGCATGGTGGTCAGCACCTACCAGGCCGCAAGCGGTGCCGGCGCCGCCGCGATGCGCGAGCTTGAGCAGCAGACACGCGAAGCCCTCGACCCCGCCAACAACGGGCAGGTGCTCACCAAGGACATCTTCCCCTTCCAGTACGCCTTCAATCTCTTCAGCCACAACTCCCCGATGCAGGACAACGGCTACAACCAGGAAGAGATGAAGATGGTCCACGAGACCCACAAGATCTGGGGCACGGACACCCCGATCACCGCGACGTGCGTCCGCGTCCCGGTCATGCGGGCACACGCCGAGTCGATCAACCTGAGCTTTGACAAGCCGATCACCGAAGACCAGGCCCGCGCCGCACTGGCCCAGGCCCCGGGCGTTTCGCTGATCGACGACCGCGCGGGCAACCGCTTCCCCACCCCACTCGACGCGTCGCATCAGGACGACATCTTCGTCGGCCGTATCCGCCAGGACATCAGCCAGCCCGATGGCACATCGCTCGACCTCTTCCTCTGCGGGGATCAGGTGCGCAAGGGCGCAGCGCTCAATGCCGTGCAGATCGCGGAACTGCTGCTCGTGTAAAGCTCCGGGCCTCCGCCCCGCGGTGGTTCGCTGTACACCCCCGGTTTTCGCATAGCGTCTAAGCCGCGCTAGCGCTGAAATCCGTCTTCGGCACAAACACCCGGACGCAGTTTCGGCCGTCCTCTTTCGCAGCGTAGACCCCGCGGTCGGCAAAACGCACCAGCTGATCCGCGCTGCGGAAGTGTCGGCCATCATGAATCGCGACGCCGATCGACGTGGTGATCATCAGCTCCTGCCCGTCCGCGTCCCGCAACCGGACCTTGCGCTCCACATCCGAACGGATCTGCTCCGCGATGGAGGACGACGCATATAGCCCTGACGCGGGCAAAAGCAATGCGAACTCTTCGCCGCCGTACCGATACACCACCCCGCGGTCGCCAAGCGATTGCTCAAGCTGCTTGGCGAAAGCGACCAGGACCTCGTCGCCCTTCGCGTGGCCGTGCTCGTCGTTGAACTTCTTGAAGTGGTCGATGTCCATAAACATCACGCACAACGGCGAGACCATGTTGGCCTTCGCGAACTGCTCCACGATCTTCTCGTCCAAAGCCCGGCGGTTGCTGACACCGGTCAGGGCGTCGCGGTTGATCTCTAACGCCAGACTGCGGTTCGCCTCCTCCAGCACCTTCGCCCGCTCGGCGTTCTGCAACGCGACCGTCTCCATCGCCTGCTGCGCCCGGCGCATGATCTCCTCGGGCTTGCCCAGGTCCCCGGTCGGCAACTCAAAGAGGTGCTTGACCTCCGTCGCCTGTTCATGCGCCGAATCCAGCACGTCCCGGCAGCGCTCCGGCTCCATCCCGAACCACTCGCGCAGGCAATCCATGCAGGCCTTCGAATGCCTGACCTCGTCCGGGTCGGTGAGCAAGGCGGCACAGTACTTGCCCGCCGCGACCGCCCGGGCTAGCTGCCGTACGCTGACCGGGGCATCGTTGGGTGTTTCGTGGTAACGGATCGGCTCGACGAGGACCGGCGGCAGGCCCCACGACTCGGCAAGCGCGCCGCCGATCTCCGCGTGGTCGCCGTTGAGCGACTGGCGCTCCAGCTTCAGCAACTGTTCGTGGTCCCCCTTGGCCTGGGTCAGGATCGCGCCGTACTCGCTGCCCAGCACCTCCTGCAACACGAGCATCCCGATGTCCTGCAGGAGCGCGGCCATGAAGACCTCCTCCGCCTGGACGATCCCCACCATCTCGCAGATGATTTTTGCGGTCGTCGCGCTGAAGAGCGACTGTTTCCAGAACTTGATGTGGTCAAAGCCCTCGCCGCCTTCGCTCTTGAGCTCGCCTACAAGACTGAAACCCAGCGCCAACGTTTTAACGCTGTTCAGGCCCAACACAACGACCGCCTGGTTGATCGAGCTGATCGTACCCGACTGGCTGTAGAGTGTTGAATTGACCGTCTTGAGGATCTTGGACGACAGAGCCGAGTCCATCCGGATCCGGTCGGAGATCTCGTCCATCCCGACCTCGTCCTTCTGGACAAGCTCGATGATCTCGATCGCGACAGTCGGCAGACTCGGCAGCCGAGGTGATTTCAATACCCGTTCGAGCAGCGCGTCATGAATCGGCAAGGCGTTTCCTCCCACTAGCCCCCCGCAGCCGTCATACGGCCATCGGCGAGAGGCGTACCCTAGTACCCCCATCGGACCTAACCGAGAACAGGTATCGCCCCGCGCATAAAAAAACCCGCAATCCATGCGGGCTTTTCTAAGGTTTCGGGTTGTAGCGTCCGTACCAGTCGGCGTCAGGCCGACTCGGCACCCGCGGGGGCGACCGGGGCGTCGTTCCCCCCCTCGGGTCCGTCGTCATCATCGCCGTCGTTGCCGCCCGGGTCGGCGGGCTTATCGACGGCGTTGAAGCTCAGGTAGTCGTTCTCGCCTTCGCGAGTCACCTGGATGACCTGGCCCTCGTGGATATCGCCCTTGAGGATCGACTCGGACAGCGGGTCCTCGACGTACTGGCCGATCGCGCGTCGCAGCGGGCGAGCACCGAAGTCCGGGTTGTAGCCCTTGTCGATCAAGAACTCCTTGGCCTTCTCGTCGAGCTCGAGCAGCATCTCGCGTTCCTTGAGACGCTTGAAGACCTTCGCCAGCTCGAAGTCGACCACCGTGTACAGGTCCTTCCGGTTCAGCGGCCGGAAGACGATGATGTCGTCGAGCCGGTTGATGAACTCGGGGCGGAAGTAGCGTTCGATCTCGGTGGTCAGTGTCTTCTTGATCTTGTCGTAGTCGGCCTCAGGGTCGTGCTTGGCGAAGCCGAAACCGGCCTTGTTCTTGATGAGGTCGGCGCCGACGTTGCTGGTCAGGATCAGGATCACGTTGCGGAAGTCGACATGCCGGCCAAACGAGTCGGTGAGCTGGCCTTCTTCCATGATCTGGAGGAGCATGTTGAACACGTCCGGGTGCGCCTTCTCGATCTCATCGAGCAGGACCACGGAGTAGGGCCGGCGGCGGATCTGCTCGGTGAGCTGGCCGCCCTCTTCGTAGCCGACGTAGCCGGGAGGCGCGCCGATGAGGCGGGACACGTTGTGCTTCTCCATGTACTCGGACATGTCGATGCGGATGAGCGAGTCCTGGTCGCCGAACATAAACTCGGCCAGCGCCTTGGCGAGCAGGGTCTTACCCACGCCCGAGGGCCCGATGAACATGAACGAACCCACGGGCAGCCGAGGATCGCGCAGGCCCGCACGCGAGACGCGGATCGCCTTGGACACGGTCTTGACCGCGTCGTCCTGCGACACCACCGTCTTGTGCAACTCGTCTTCGAGCTGAAGCAGACGCTGGGACTCGGCCTTCTCGAGCCGGGTCAGCGGCACGCCGGTCATCTTGCTCACAACCTCGGCGATCGTCTCCGCGTCGACCACACCGTCGATCTCGCGTGCCTTCGCACGCCAGTCACGCTGGATCTGCTCTTTCTCACGGCGAAGCGACTCAGCCTCGTCCCGAAGCTCCGCGGCCTTCTCGTAGTCCGCGGCCTTCACGGCCTCGTCCTTGTCGACGCTCAGCCGCTCGATCTTCTCCTCGATGTCCGCGAGGTCCGGGGGCTTACTCATCGACTTGAGCCGGATGCGTGCGCCGGCCTCGTCGATCACGTCGATCGACTTGTCGGGCTGTACACGGGCGGTGATGTATCGCTCGCTCATCTCCACGGCCGTCTCGACCGCCTCATCCGTAATCTTCACCCGGTGGTGAAGCTCGTAGCGTTCGCGGAGGCCTTTGATGATCTCGATCGTGTCCTCACGGCCGGGCGGGTTCACAGTGATCGCCTGGAATCGGCGGGCCAGCGCGTTGTCCTTCTCGATATACTTGCGGTACTCGTCGAAGGTCGTCGCGCCAATGCACTGGATCTCGCCACGGCTGAGCGCGGGCTTGAGCACGTTGCTCGCGTCGATCGCGCCTTCCGCGCCACCGGCGCCGACGAGGGTATGCAGCTCATCGATAAACAGCAGCACATTCTTCGCGCGGCGCACTTCGTTCATAACGGCCTTGATGCGTTCTTCGAACTGGCCACGGTACTTCGTGCCGGCGACCATCATCGCGAGGTCGAGCACAACAATCCGCTGGTCCAGCAGGATCTCGGGCACGTCCTGCAGGATGATCTGCTGGGCGAGGCCTTCGACGATCGCGGTCTTACCGACACCGGCCTCACCCAGGAGGACGGGGTTGTTCTTGGTGCGTCGGCAGAGGATCTGCACGAGGCGTTCGATCTCCTTCGAGCGGCCGATGACCGGGTCCAGCGTGCCCTCGCGCGCCATCTCGGTCAGGTCGCGGCCGAAGCTGTCGAGCGCAGGCGTCTTGCTCTTGCTCTTGCCCGACGTTCGTCCACCGCCGCTGGGGCCCCCGCCGCCCTCGCCTTCGGGCTTGCCGCCCTCTTCGACTTCGTCGGGCTCGACGCCGGCACCCAGCAGTTCGAGGACTTCTTCACGGACCTCTTCGAGCTTGAGCCCGAGGTTCATCAGGACCTGCGCCGCAACTCCCTCGTGCTCACGCAGCAGGCCGAGCAGCAGGTGCTCGGTGCCGACGTAGTTGTGATTGAGCGTGCGGGCTTCCTCGATCGCAAACTCGATGACCTTCTTGGCCCGCGGGGTCTGGGGTAGCTTGCCCATCGTGACCATATCGGGCCCGGACTTCACGAGCTTCTCGACCTCAAGGCGGACCTTGCGGAGATCGACGTTCAGGTTCTTCAGCACATTCGCGCCGACGCCCGAGCCCTCTTTGACCAGCCCGAGCAGGATGTGTTCGGTGCCGATGTATTCGTGGTTAAAGCGCTGGGCTTCCTGGTTCGCCAGGGCCATCACTTTTCGGGCGCGGTCTGTAAATCGTTCAAACATGGGAGTCCCATCCTCTTGAGTACGGCTTGCGGAGCATTCTAGGGCGGCTCCGGCGAAACGTCCTGATCCTGTGCCGGTAAACCTACAAACGCCGTGCCAAAGGTCTATCGGCTATGACGTACCGACAAACCCGTATGTTTCCTATCGGCAAGGATTGCACGCCCCGCCAGCAAACACGCAAGAGAATACCGCTGCTGCCGGATCGGCAGACCCGCGGACGTCGGCCCGGCCATGCGGCACACGATCTCGAACCGCGTGAATCAGGTTCGCTCGTGTAACTCCGCCAGCACGATGCGTGCCGTCACTGAACTCGCACGGCAGGCGCGTACCCCTAAAACAACCCCATCTGCCCGCTCACGTCCGGCCGACGAAACGACTTACCGGACAACGGACGCACATCGCGGTTGAGCCCGTAACGCCGACAGCACACGTCAAACACCTTGGCCGTGTTCACCGCGATCGGGCCCCTGCCCCGGCCGCGGTGGCCCTTCTTGGCGTGATACAGCTTCCCGCCGTGCGCCTGACGCAGCAGCGACTCCACCCGCGACGCGCGATCGGGTACGTGACGCTCAAGCCAGTCCAGGAACAACGCCTTCAACTGGTGCGGCAGACGCAGCATCACCCACGCCACCCGCCGAGCCCCGGCTTCCGCGACCGCCTCCATGATCGCCGGCAGCTCGTGGTCCGTCAGACCCGGGATCACCGGCGCGACATTGACCGCGACCGGGATGCCCGCGGCGGTCAGCTCGCGGATCGCGCGAAGCCGACCGGCCGGCGAGCTGGCGCGCGGCTCGAGCTTCTGGGCCAGCTCGCTGTCCAGCGTCACGATCGTAATAATCACCATCCCCGCGTTCTTCTGGGCGAGCTTCGACCACAGATCAACATCGCGCAGCACCAGCGCGCTCTTGGTCATCGTCGAGACCGGCTGGTGATGCTCCGCCATCACCTCGAGGCACTGCCTCGCGATGCGCATCGTGTGCTCGATCGGCTGGTAGATGTCCGTGATCGCGGACATGACGATCGGCTCGGGCCGCCAGCCCGGGGCGGCGAGTTCCTTTAAGAGCAGCTTCGGCGCATCGGGCTTGGCGATGAGCTT
>JBITAC010000128.1:0-30905 GCA_044439905.1 Phycisphaerales bacterium JB063
TAAGCCGTTCGACACACCTTGCGTCTGAATCGGCACAAAACATAAACATCAAGCCTTCACGTCTCTCCCATACACCTCCTTCACTCAGGGGTCTGTGGAGCAAGCACCAGCTCCGGCCGAGCAATCAAAGACCAATCGGCACCGTTGCCATTCCCTCCATCCGTGACGATCACCGTCAGGAACCGATCCGTCGAACCGATGGAAAAAAGAATGTCCCCCATCCCCCCGAGGCCTACGGCATCATTGCGATACACAACCCGGCCATCGAGAAGCAAGATGAAATCGACCAGCGGCACCGCCCCACCAACCGCGGTCTCTGACACCCCACACATCCCTGAAAACGACTTGATCTCCATCCCGGGATGGTCTCGCCGAATCGCGGCGAGGTCGAAGGTAATCGCGGCGTTCGCGTTGATATTGAGCGATGGATTGTCGACACTTCCATACTCCACGCCTCCAAGCCGGGGCGAAGAAAGGTCTCCGGACGATTGGCCAAAAAAACCACCGTTCGATATCTCCAGCCAACCCCACCCGTCCGTATCGCGCAGATCGTCAAAGACATCCCCACGCGAGTTGATCTGGGCCGGACCGTCACCCCCGTCGGGAATGAAGACCCCGTCGACGTACGGCAAGTCGGGGGCCAAGACATATCGACCGTTGAGCGTTTTTGCCCCGGCCTGCGGTGCAGGGATCAGCGCCCCGCTATAAAAATCGATCGCGGCATACATCTGTCCCGTACCAAGCCCGTCGCCCCCCCCCACCATGTCTGCAACATCCAGCCGCTTCTCCATACGATGTGCGAACCGCAGCCCAACCGTATCAATCGGCGCTGTCGTTGGACGCAACTCGCCCCCCGCACTCACAAAGCCAGCCTGGCCCGACCCGACAACAATCGAGGCAGGCTTTGAGTCACCGGAAGTCGGACCTTCTCGTAACTCAACTTTTCCCGAAAAGGTCAACACATCCGTCGCACCGTCCCGCGCAACATGCACGCCAAACTCCGTCCCGAGGTCCACCGCCTCGGCCGTTGGCGTATAAACACGCAGGCCTTCACTGCGTGTACTCAGGCACTTCCCGACCAGTCGGCCGCGAGCGAGCAGCACCGAATTTTCATCCACAAACTCGATCTCACTCGGAGCTTCAACGACCAGAATCCCGCCGCGATCTGTCGAAAACTGGACCAGGCCCTGCCTCAGGATATACCGGTCGCCTTGCCGAATCTGTGTCCCGGGGCGAAGCGAAAGCGACGCGTGGCGTTCACCCTCACGCACGATGACGCGGTTCCTGTCCCATACCGCATCGATCATCATGTCAATCTCCGCCACCACCGGCCGGGTCGGGACCGTTGCAGCATCTTCAACCACTTCCACCACCGCATCTGACGCGAAGAAGTAGCTGTAGCCCGCCACACCCACGCCTGCGACCAGGGCGACCAGCGCGGCCCACAGCAGCGGGGCCGGGATGATGAACGGGGCGTGCGACCTCGGCTTGCCATCGGCCAGCCCCCACTTGTCGGCATAGGCGCGACGCCGGCGGGCGAGCTCGATCCGCTGCTTACGTCGATCCGCCTCGGCGGCTTTCAGCTCGTCGGTCCGATCCACCAGATACACCGGCTCGTCGGTCGCATCCAACGCCGCCAACGCATCGAGGAAACTCTCGTTCTGGGGTAGTGCCGGCTCACGCAGACGCTCGGCGTGTGTCTCACCAATCAGCCGACCGTCGTAGCAGAGCTCCACAAACAGCTGCCGGGCCGAATCATCCGACGCGAGCAGCCGACTCATCGCCGCAACCTCGGCCTCATCAACGATCAAGCCATCGAGGTAGCGCACAAACAACAGCACCTGCGCACCGGGCTCAATCGCCCCGCCCCCCTGCTTGTCGCCGGTCGGCTGGCTCATGCCCCACCCCCTTTGCCCATGCGCCGCTCAATGCACTCTCGCAACGCCCGGTGCGTACGCGACAACGCGACGTACACCGTCTCAACCTTCCGCCCCACCGTCGTCGCCAGCCGGCCCCCGGACAAGCCCTCGGCATAACGCAGCCGGATCAACTCGCTCGTGTAAGGCGTCAACTGCTCCAGACACTTCTGCAGCGCATCCACCCGGTCGCTGCTCGACTGCCGATCGAGCCGTTCCCAGTGCTCCTCCAGCAACCCGACCACTTCCTCATCCAGTGACAGCGGGCGCTTGCCTCGCTTGTCCAGCGCTTTGAAGGCACGGAACCGCGCCGCACGCCGCATCCAGCCCAACAGGTGCGACTCGCTCTCGATCTCGTCCCGCTTCTCCAGCACCAACGCGGACACATCCTGCAGCACATCCTCGGCCAGGTGCTCGTCGTGGACGATGGCCCAGATGAATGCGAACAGCTTCGCGCGATCCCGCATCAGGCAGGTGACAAGTTGTTTTTGGTCCATAGGCATAAGGGTTACCTATAGCAATTCCCGGAACGGGCTGGAATCTTGACATACATCCGCACAATTCGCGAAACGCTCACAAAAAACCGTGTTCCGTCCGATTAGCCGTGCCGTCGGTCTGTTTCGTGAGTTGGCGGTCGACGCGATCGATCGATGCGTAGACGAATCGATCGGCGGTCGCGTCATGCACCGCGCACCGACCATAACCCTAAATAGGACTGGCCCAACGACCCGGACACGTGCGGCCTAGCGGCGGGACTGCTCGATCAGGGGGCGGTGCTTGTGGACGAAACGATCGAGCGCAGCGCGGGCCTGGTCGAAGTGCTGATCGGTCATGGGCAGGGAGAGGAAGAGGTCCCCGCGCGCGATAATGAGGATGCCGCTAAGGAGCAGCTCGAGGTGGAGCAGGGTGTTGAGGGCCTGGCTGATCTCAGCGCGTTTGGCCAAGCGGTCAAGCGGGCGGTCGGTGAAGTGGATCGCGAAGATTGACCCCAGGCCGTTGCAGACCATGGGGACCTTGTGCGACGCGAAGAGGTCGTTGAGTGATCGGCGGAATGCCTCGGAGGTTTGATAAAACGCCTCGGCGCGCTGCGGGGTAAAGACGTTGCCCAGCGCTGCGCAGCCGGCGGCCATGGAGCAGACATTGTTATTGAAGGTGCCGGCGTGGCTGAGCGCGTCCGCGGCGTGCGGGTTGAAACGCTCCATGAGGTCGGCCCGGCCACCAAACGCGCCGGTCGGGAGCCCCCCGGCGATGATCTTGCCCAGGGTGACGAGGTCGGGCTGGATGCCCAGCCGGCCCTGCAGCCCGGCGGGGCCGAGGCGTGCGGTCTTGACCTCGTCGAAGATCAGGAGCGTGCCGACCTCGCGCGTCGCCTGTCGGAGCATGTCGACAAAGGGCTGGGCAGCGGGGATGTTGCCGCCGACGCCGAGGATGGGCTCGACGATCACGGCAGCGAGGGTGTCGCCATGCTGTGCAATGAGAGCGGCGGTGGCTTCGACATCGTTGTAGTCGGCGAGGACAAAGTCGAACGGGACGTTGAACGGCGAGTGGTCGGAAGAGAACTTGATGACCCCGCCGTGATACGCGCCGCGAAAGACGAGGATCTTGCTTCGGCCGGTGATGATCTTGGCGGTCGTGAGTGCGAGTAGATTCGCCTCGGTGCCGGAGTTGCAGAAGCGGACTTGTTCGAGCGCGGGGAATCGGCCACAGAGGAGGCCGGCAAGCTTACGTTCATAGGTTGTCGGTGCCCCCAAGACGATGCCCTGTTCCAGCGCGTGTGACACAGCGGCTTTGATGCCGGGGTCGGAATGGCCGTAGAGCCCGGCCGAGAACTCGCAAACGAAGTCGAGGTAGGTATGGCCGTCGAGGTCGGTGAGTGTTGGGCCTTCGCCGGCGACCATCGTCAGGGGGAAGGGGTCGTAGTGGAGGACGGTCCGCGTGTTGCCGCCAGGGAGGTGGCGGGCGGCGGCTTGGTGCGCGGCCCGGCTCTTCGGGTTGGCCTCGGTGTAGCGGGCGCGGGCGTCGGCGATGGCGTCTTGGATCGCTTTCATGGGCTTGCCTTAGTCGAGGCCTTCGAGGACGACAGCGATGCCTTGGCCTACGCCGATACACATGGTGCACAGGGCACGTCGCCCTTCGCCGCGCCTGATCTGGTCCATCGCGGTGAGCGCGAGGCGTGCGCCGCTCATACCCAGCGGGTGCCCCAGCGCGATCGCGCCGCCGCGTGTGTTGAGCCGGGGGTCGTCGTCCGCCAGGCCCAAAGCCCGCGAGCAGGCCAGGGCCTGCGCCGCGAAGGCCTCGTTAAGCTCGAGGATGTCGAAATCGTCGAGCGTGAGGCCCAACCGGGCAAGCAGCTTGTTAGTCGCGGGGACCGGGCCGATGCCCATGACGCGTGGCGGCACGCCGGCGACGGCCATCCCCACGACGCGGGCGATGGGCGTGAGGTTGTGCCGGGCTGCGCCTTGCTCGGAGGCGAGGAGCAGTGCGGCGGCGCCGTCGTTGATCCCCGAGGCGTTGCCAGCCGTAACCGTGCCATCAGGCAAAAGCGGCTTGAGCTGCGCGAGCTTGTCGAGCACGGTGGGACGCGGGTGTTCGTCGGTGTCGATGACTAGCGCGTCCTGCTTGCGACGCGGCACACGCACGGGGCAGATCTCCCCCGCGAGTCGGCCGTCCTGCTGCGCAGCTGCGGCTTTGGACTGGCTCCAAAAGGCGAATTGGTCCTGGTCCGACCGGCTGATCGCGTACTCGCTCGCGAGGTGCTCGGCGGTCTGAGGCATCGCATCAGTGCCGTACACGTCGTGTAGTTTCGGATTGATGAATCGCCAGCCCATTGTTGTGTCGTACATCGATTGATCGCGGCCAAATCCCGTGCCCGCCTTGCCGATGACAAAGGGTGATCGCGACATACTCTCGACCCCGCCGGCGATCATGAGGTCGCCCTCGCCCGCACGGACCGCGGCAGCGCAGGCGCCAATGGCGTTGAGACCGGACCCGCACAACCGATTGACCGTGACACCGGGGACATCCTGCGGCAGGCCGGCGATCAGACTACTCATACGAGCGATATTGCGGTTGTCTTCGCCCGCCTGATTCGCACAGCCGAGGACGACATCATCGACTGCCCCCCAGTCGATGGCGGGGTTTCGCTCCATCAGCGCAGCAATCGGGATCGCGGCGAGGTCGTCCGCCCGGACCGACGCGAGCGCCCCGGCGTACCGCCCCACCGCCGTCCGAATTCCATCGCATAGATAAACTTCTGTCATGGCTACATCTCATTTTCGAAATCTTTGAGTTTTGACAAAACCCAGTTGATTGACTAACTCGCTGGCGCGATCGGCGCGCCGGTCTGGCGTTCGACCTCTTCAAACGAAACGCCGGGCCCAAGCTCGACGAGTTGAAAACCATGGGGCATCACATCGACCACCGCGAGGTCGGTGTAGATGCGTGAGACAACGCCCTGCCCGGTCAGCGGGTAGGTGCATCGCTGGACCAGCTTGGGTTCGCCGGCCTTGGTGGTGTGCTGCGTGAGGACGAGGATCCGCCGGACACCCTGCACCAGGTCCATCGCGCCGCCGACCGCGGGGATCGCGTCGGGCTCGCCGGTCGACCAGTTGGCGAGGTCGCCGTTGCTCGCGACCTGCATCGTGCCCAGCACGCAGACATCCAGGTGCCCGCCACGGATCATGCTGAAGCTGTCGGCGTGGTGGAAATAGGCGGCGCCGGGCAAAGCGGTAACGTACTTCTTGCCCGCGTTCATGAGGTCGAGGTCGCGTTCCGCCTCTTCGGGCGGCGGGCCCATCCCCAGCAATCCGTTCTCGGTGTGGTAGATAAACTCCCGGCCCTCGGGCACGTACCGCGCAACGAGTTCGGGGATCCCGATCCCGAGGTTGACGTACGCCCCGTCGGGGATGTCCTGCGCGGCCCGGGCCGCCATCTGCTCG
This sequence comes from Phycisphaerales bacterium JB063, assembly GCA_044439905.1. GTDB lineage: Bacteria > Planctomycetota > Phycisphaerae > Phycisphaerales > Phycisphaeraceae > JAHQVV01. The sequence goes on from JBITAC010000128.1 coordinate 5,855, forward strand.
CGCGTCCAGCCGGTGGTCATGGGTAGCTCCTGCCTGCGGCGATCAGGGTGTCTTCGTGGTCCGGGTCGGCGACTTCGACCACCCGGTCCACGAAGATCCCCGGGGTGATAACACTTTCGGGGTCGATACCGCCGCGCGGGACGAGGTTTTTCGTTTGGACCACCGTCGTCGTCGCGGCCATACACATCGGCGGGCTGAAATTGCGTGCCGTCTTGTTATACGTCAGATTGCCTAGAGGGTCGGCAGATTCACACTTAATCAACGCAAAATCGGCCTTGATCCAGGATTCCATGACATACGTCCTCCCCTCAAACTCTCGGGTTTCCTTGCCTTCACACAAAACCGTCCCAACGGTGGTCGGGGTATAAAACGCCGGGATTCCCGCCCCCCCCGCACGGATGCGTTCCGCCAACGTGCCCTGCGGGACGAGCTCCAGCTCGACTTTTCCTGCCCGGTACATCTCGGGGAAGATGGTCGACTGGCTCGACCTGGGGAACGAGCAGACCATCTTGCGGACCTGCCCGTTGCCGATCAGCGCCGCGAGGCCGACCTGCCCGTTGCCCGTGTTGTTGTTGATCACGGTGAGGCCAGTCGCGCCGTGGTCGATCAGCGCGTGGATCAGCTCGGTCGGGCTGCCCGACGCGCCGAACCCGCCGATCATCACGACCGCCCCGTCGGGGATGTCGGCCACTGCCTCGGCCACGGATGGGCATACTTTGTTAATCACGTGCCAGCACTCCTTGAAGCGGCGCTACAGAAAGACCTCGGTTTTTTCCCAAAGCGCCTCGATCCGGTCCACCCGCCGGGTCGCTTCATCACGCAGCTCCTTCGCGACGCGTGAGACCAGGAGCTCGGCGACCGCGACCACGGGGATCGAGCTGTCGAACGGCCCCACCGCCGGGACCTTGATCTCGCACCACACGTCCGCCCACTCGACCAGCGGCGAGAGCGGGCTGTCGGTGATCGCCAGGACGCGTACCCCGGCGTCGGCCAGGACCTGCGTCGCCCGAGCGACAGATCGGCGGTAGCGGAAAAAATCAAAGACCACCGCGACGTCGCCCGGCGCGACATCGCTCAGGTCCGCGTCGGGCGAGCGGTCCTCTAAGAGATGCACGCCCGGCCGAACCATCGACAAACCGCTTTGGAAGGCATACGCGCCCGCTTTCGAGGTTTCACCCGACAGGATCCAGACCTGCCCGGCCTCGACCAGCGGACTGACCAAACCCGCCAACTGATTGCTGTTGACCAGCGCAAAGACGGAGTCCAGCGCCCCCTCGACGGTCGCGCGGACTGAGTCGTCCGACGCCTGGGCCCGGCGGATGCGGTCGCTTGGCCGCGTGAGCTGCCGGGCGACCTCCCCGCGTGCCCGCTCCTGGAGGACGGTATAGCCATCGAGCCCGAGCTTGTGGGCAAACCGCACGATCGACGGTCGACTGGTCCCCACCCGCTGGGCCAGCTCTGACACGGTGCCAAACGCGAGCAGCGTCGGCTCACGCAGCACCACCTCGGCGATGCTCCGCTCAGTGGGCGTCAACCCGCTGCCGGCCTGGGCGACCAAATCCGAGATAGAGGGGGGCTGGGCCACGATGTTCATTACGTTACATTATTGATTTGACATGGTCAATATGGTACAGTTGAAAGTCGGTCGATATCACCTAAGCACTGACCCTAGCACGCACCCGCACCGAGGCACACGACATGGCGAGCGACAAGACCCCACGCGAGCAGGCATTCCTGGACACGATCGAAGACCCGCGCTACGACCGCGAGATCATCAACGGCCTGGGCCCGTTCTTCAAAGAGAAGGCCCCGGCAGAGATGAAGAACTTCTACGCGCCCGAGGAGATCAAGGTCCTGCTCAGCATCCGCGGTACCGAGCGTGATGTCGAAAAGCGTATGCCGGTGAAGATGACCAAGCACTACTTCGAGCTCGCCCAGCAGAGCCCGCGTTTGCAGAAGCTTGTGAAGGCCAGTGCCGACGAGACGCTGAACCTCGCGGGCTCCGAAGACCCGGGCCATCAGATGGATTTCGCACCGATCGAGGGGATGCTGCACAAGTACGAGATGGGCCTGCTCTACACGGTCGCGACGTGCTCGGCCCACTGCCGGTTCTGCTACCGCGAGGAGCTCATCGGCCGCAAGGAGATCGAGCGCCAGGACGGCACGGTCGCCAAGAAGGGGGTCGCGAAGATCAAGGACGTCACCGAGTACATCCGCGCCCACAACAAGGTCGTCGCGGACAACGGCGGACGCCACCCCGAGACCGGCCGAGAGAAGCTGCGAGAGATCCTGCTCTCGGGCGGCGACCCGCTGGTGCTGCCCAACAAGAAGCTCGGCGAGTGGTTCGCGGCGCTCGCCGAGGCAGGCGTCGAGTCCATCCGCATCGGCAGCAAAGAGATGGCGTTCCATCCCAAGCGCTTCGACGAGGCGTTTATCGCGATGCTCGACAACTTCCACAAGGCCTACCCCGACGTCGGGATGCGGCTGATGGTCCACTTCAACCACCCCGACGAGTTCCTCAAGAAGGACGCGGACGGGCAGTACATCGAGAACCCCAATGGCTCGCTGATGTGGCACGACGACACGAAGAAGGCGATGGAGGGCGTGGTCGGCCTGGGATGGATCAACGTCGAGAACCAAACACCCATCATCAAAGGCATCAACGACGACGCGGACGCGCTGCGCATCATGCAACGCGCGTTGTACCGCATGGGCGCGAACAATCACTACTTCTTCTGCGGCCGAGACATCGTCGCCTACCGCGCGTTCAACGTCCCGATCGAGACCGCCTGGAACCTGCTCAACGAATCGCAAAAAGGCCTGTCCGGCGTCGAGGCGCATGCCCGGCTGTCGATCACGCACTACAAGGGCAAGACCGAGGTCGCGGCGGTCACGAACGAGCCGATGCCCGGCGTGAAAGGCGCGGAGAACGGCGTACTCATCTTTAAGATCCTGCGCAACGCGCTTGATGCGCCTGATCGCGGCAAGGTCTGCATCGTCGGCCGAAACCCCGAGGCGATCTGGTTTGACGACTACGAAGACCGTGTCATCTTCGACGAGGCGGGGCTCTACGACTACGCCCGTGTGAAGCACGAAAAAATCGCCACCACGAAATCGCTTGAATCCGCGACGCCGTAAGGCCTCGGCCTAAAGCAAAGCAAAGCGACGACACAGTAAGCACACACCGCCAATGCCGACGCAAGACCGCGCGGCAAGGCGGTGTTTTCACAGGCAGGCCCCCTCGCCCTCGCGTTAGGCCCCGGGCGTCTGCGAGAGCGGAAAACGCAGCAGGACGGTCGACCCCAACGGCGGGTACATCACCTGCAGGCGGACCGCGGCAAACTCGGACAGGTCCCAGCCCATGCAGCCGCCGACGTAGGCGAAGAGGTCGGGGTAGCGCGGCACGAGCGGCGTCGCGATCGCGGGCGGCCGGCCGGCCAGCTTCATCGGCTCGGCCTGGATCGGCAGCACGGCCTGCGAATCGCTGAAGCTCTGATTATCCCCCTGCGAAAAAATCTTGCCCATCACCAGCCCCTCGATCTGCTGCAGGTAGTCAAGGTCGCGATGGACGATCATGTCGAAGACGAGGTTCTGGCAAGGCGTGATGATAGGCACGCCGAACTCACCGACATCGTCCGAGGCCGTCGCGTAGCGTGGGAGGTCGGCCAAGTGTTTTTGCGCGCGGAAACAGTCCATCGCGCCGACGTTGCCGACCGGCCCGGGCTCGAGGATGTAGTCGATCCCGCCGGTGGTGTCGTTGCGGGTGATCTTGGGCGCGTCGCCGGTGGTGAAGGCGGGCAGCAGGCCGACGTCCGCCACATCCCCGTCCCCTTCGAGCGGTTGCCAACCGGTGGGGTTCGCGGCGTCGGCGCCCCAGCTCTGCATGCGGAAGATCGGCCAGCGCGTGTTCGGCCGTAAGCGGCGCAGCCCGGTGTACCCGCTGACGATGGCGACATCCAGCAGCTCCGGCGTAGATGCGTTAGGCGCAAGAAAGACGGAGCTCGTCCGCGTCTTCGCCTGCACGCCGAACACCCCGCTGTTGCCGCGGTAGGACATCTTCCGGCTGAGGTCGAGCCCGGTGTTTTTGCCGTTGCCCATGCTGTCCAGCATCAGCTCGAGGTCGGCCCGGTCGCCGATGTGCATCTCGATCGTCCGGTCAAAGCTGCGGACCGCGGAGCGCACCCGCTCCACCTTGTCCGGGCAGGCGCCGTGCTTCTTCGCGGCCTTGAGCATCCGCTCAACCGACTGCGATCCGGGGACGTGGACCGCGGCGGAAATCCCCTGGTCGGACTGGATCAGGCGGGAGATGTTCCAGGTCAGCGTCTTGTTGACCCCGAGGTGTCGGGCGGCATCCTGCGGGCGCATCGGGTCGACCGACGCATTATCGTAAAGATCGATAAAGGCGGCGGTTAGCGATGAAATCGCGGCGGTGCATTCGTCTTCAAACAGCTGCGACACGGGGGACCCCTAAGGTGTTTTGAGGCGGGTACAGGGGGAGTGTAGCAGGTAATCGGCGGCGCGAAAAGCACCAAATGGACATTCTGATAATTTTCCAATTGGAAACTTGACGGGAGAGCTTCCGGCGGTAAGATGGCTCCCGTCCAGCCAAACGCCCTTCCCCCAAGGATGCAGAAATGACGACCCGCCGCCTGCTCGCCGCACTCGCGCTCGGCCTCGCCGCCGCAAGCCCCGCCGTCGCACTCGACTTCGGCGACATCACCTTCACCGGCCTCCAACTGCCCACCGATGCCTCCAACGGCGGCACCGCGGTCGTCGGCTACGCCGCCGGCGTCACCGGCTTTGGCAGCCTGGCATTCAACGACGCCTTCATCTACGACAACGCCAACAACAACTACTTCAACCTCGGCTTCGCCGACTTCGGCGGCGCGGGCACACGACCCCAGGTCTCACACGACGGCACCGTCGTCGCAGGCACCATCCTCTCGCCCGACTTTGGCGGCGACCCCGGCACGACCTTCGACGGGCCCTACAACACCACCGGCGTCTGGACACAAAACAATGGCCAAGCCTTCGGCTCGGGCACCATCACCGACCTCCTCGCCATCGACACCCCCACCAACAGCTACGCCTACGAAAACTACGTGGACATGGTCAACCCGCCCGCCGCGTTTGACCGCAACCTCGGCTCGGGCATCGTCGTCTCGGGCGATGGCAATGTTGTGTCGGGCGGCTACTTCCGGCGACAGGTCCGCGACCCCGAAACCAACGAAATCCTGGTCCAGGGCGGCGGCATGCCGTTGAGCTTCAACCTGTCCACCGGCACGGCGATCGACCTCGCCGGGCCAGACGTCGGCGAGAAGGGCCAGGTCCTCGCATCGAACTTTGATGGCAGTGTTGTCGCGGGCTATACCGACAACCCGTTCATCCCCACCGTCTGGGTCAACGGCAACATGACCCAACTCACCCACCCCGAAGGCACCGCCGGCCGAGTCACCGCCGTCAGCGACGACGGCACACGCGTCGCGGGCTACCAGCTCGCCTTCGACGCGTCGACCGGCGTCACCACGCAGTCGCAAGTCATCTGGGACTACAACGACGCTACCGACTCTTGGGACCGCACCAACATCGGCCGCATCGACGGCAACAACATGGGCCTGGCCGAGGTCACCGGCATCACCGGCGACGGACAGCTCGTCGTGGGCTACGACCTCAGCCGAACCCTCATCCAGGGCGGCGGCATCGCGGGGTCCAACAACACCGGCGAGGCGACCTTCTGGTCACAGTACACCGGCCTCGTCCAGCTCGAAGACTTCCTCACCGCACGCGGGCTCAACCTCACCGGCCTCGAGATCGCGTCCATCCAAGGCATCTCCCCCGATGGCGAAACCCTGCTCGCATGGGCCTTCACCGACACGACGATCAACTCTATCACCGGCCTGATCATCGACGTCAGCGACACCCCCCTCAACCCCGAAGCCAGCGAAGCACTCCGAAACACCGCCATCGCCAACCTCGGCACCGCCGCCAGCTACGCCGGCGACACCTACTACGGCGACTGGAACCAGGACGGGCTCGTCACCCAGGCAGACCTCGACATCCTCGGCGCGATCCTCGACGGCATCGCCGGCGACCTCAACGGCGACCTCTTCGTCGGCGTCGAAGACCTCGACATCCTCCTCGCCAACTGGGGCGACAACGTCACACCCGGCTCGCTCATCGATGGCGACGCCAACAACGACGGCATCGTCAACGACCTCGACCTCGCCATCGTCCAAAACAACTGGGGCAACGGCGTCAACCCCGGCAACGTCCCCGAGCCCACCTCCCTCGCCCTGCTCTCGCTCGGCGGACTCGCGTTGCTTCGACGACGACACCGCGCCGCCTGATCACGACACCCCTGTTGTCTCGGTCGCAGCGTGCGGCCGGGGCTTCTTTCCTTCCCTCATCGGTGGAGATTAACACGATGAAACTTGCAACATCCGCACTCCTCTTTGGTCTGGCCGCGGCGGCATCACCCGCCGCGGGCGACGTACTCCTCGACCAGCCCGTAGACACCTCGATCGGCAGCACCGGCGCCCCCAACAACCACATGCCCGCCGCACAGTTCGGCTCGCAGACCATCATGCACAACGTCACCGATGTCATGGTCGGTGCTAATGACTGGGAACTGGATTCCATCACGATCTGGACCGCACGCAGCCCCTCGCCAGGCAACCCGCACTTCACCGGCACCAACCACTACATCACGATCGAGGAAATCACCGGCGCCCTCCCCACCGGCGACCCGACCACCTCCCCAATCCTCGCCACCTCCACGGTCACCGCGATCGACTTCAGCACGAACGAAGTCGTCCTCGATATCTCCAGCCTGGGCATCACCCTCAACGCAAACACCGCGTACTGGATCGGTGTCACGCCCAATGTCCAGCCCAGTCTCACCGGCGGCGGACCCGGCAACATCTATATGACCTCCGAAGGCCTACACGGCACCGCATCCGCCGGCGCCATCTACATGGCTCCGGGCTCGCAGGCCCCCAGCGCCGGCCAGAACTTCCAGCCCCCTGCCGGCTTCGCGGGCGGGTGGTACGAAATGGTCGACGCAGACGGCTCGAACCCCTCGACCGACCTCGCCATCCGCATCGAAGGCACCGAAGTCCCAGAGCCCACCTCCCTCGCCCTGCTGGGCATGGGCGGCCTGGCCCTGCTTCGTCGCCGCCGCTAAGCATACGATGCAATGTCCCCTCTCCGGCGATGCCTAACGGGATCGCCGGGGATTCAAACCCAAACGACAGGACCGGCCTAGCATCCCAAGGCCCACGAGTACACCGAATCAATGTTTCGCGCGAGGGGAATAGCGCGTGAACACTCGGAAACAACAGACCAAGCAACGTGGAGCATCCAACATGCTGACCCGAACCGCCACCGCAGCCCGCCGCCCCCTGCACGGCTTCACGCTCATCGAGCTGCTCGTCGTCATCTCCATCATCGCACTGCTGATCGGCATCCTCCTGCCCGCCCTCGGCGCCGCACGCGAATCCGCAAGGCAGAGCCAGTGCCGATCCAACCTGCACCAGCAGGCCATCGCCTCCGAGGCCTTCTCCACCGACAACAATAACCTCCCCGCCGGCCACAACCTCACCGGCGCCATCGCCGTGCCGATCTACGGCGGAAACACCTACAACTGGACCGCCGCCAACTCCTACGGCGGAAAGAGCGGCAAGATCGCTGAACTCGGCGCCAACGTCGTCGAAAACGTTACCGCCTCCGAACGGCCACTCACCGAGTACGTCCTCCAAAACAACCCCACCCTCGACACCGGCGGCGACGACCGACAGGAGATCCCCGTCTTCCAGTGCCCCTCCGAAGTCGCCGGCGCAGGCGGCGCGTTCGACGCGTTCTTCAGCTCGCCCAACCCCGACGACACCGCCTACAACGTCATGGGCACCAGCTACGGCGACGTCTCCGGCATCGCACTGCACGACCCACGCATCGGCGCACGAAACCCCGGCTCCATCCCCGAAATCACCAGCACACGCAAACGACTCTACCGACACCTCTCCACCACCGGCAGCGCCCCCGATATCGTCCTCTACGCCGAGCTCATGTTCACCTACGCCATGACCCACCGATCCGTCCACAGCGGCGGCCCCGCACTCGGATTCCACGGCGAAATCGGCCTACACAACGCCGCCTTCTGGGACGGCAGCGTCAAGACCGTCCGGCAAGACCGCGACTCACTCCGCACACAAGGCACCTTCCTCCCCGGTGTCGGCGTGCTCAACCCCGTCCAGGGAAGCGACGAGTGGTCCCTCTACGCCAACCCACGCCCCTACCCACTCGACTAACGCCACGGCAAAACCCCGCAACCCGCGCGACACCCATCGAACCCTGGCCAGACCGCTTTCAAAAAACCTCTCGCATCAACACGTCCCAGCCAACAACACCCCTGACGGCTGGGTTGTAGTCGCACGAGTATCCGAGCCATCGCGCGACACCCCCAACGCACCTAACCAACAAAAAACCCGCCGTCGAGGTCGACGGCGGGCGGGTCTTTTCCGAAATAGCGGGGACAGGATTCGAACCTGTGACCTCCGGGTTATGAGCCCGACGAGCTACCAGACTGCTCTACCCCGCAATCAGGTTGGCCAAGGATTGTAGTCACCTTGACCGCCGCGTCAAGTCGGCCTGTGAGACTTTCGGGCCGACCCAAGCAGCCCCCCTCAGCCGCACACACACCGCGGATATCGATGCCGATGTCGAATCCAAAACCAGACGGCACGCACGCCTTAGCACGGCCGCACCGGAACAATTTTGCCTATTTTTTAGGCAATTCAATTCTTTCGGGTGCACAGAGTTGGCATTGCGGCGCGTCATACGCCCGATTATAATTCTCGGCTTCACCGGTGCGCCTTGTACATGGCTACCGGGCACGCCGACCCCCTTTTCTCTCCCACAGGAACGAGCACAAACATGAGTGGCAGCGCTTCTCGTATGGACGCCATCAAGGCCGTGACCGCGATCAAACCGGTCGACAAGGCCTTTTCTTTCGACACGACGCACACCGGCGAGGTGTTCGGGGACAACGTGTTCTCCAAGGCCGTGATGAAACAGCGGCTGCCTAAGGCGGTTTACAAGAGTCTGATCAAGACGATCGAAGAGGGCTCTCGCCTGGACACGGAGACCGCCGACGTCGTCGCGGCCGTGATGGCGGGCTGGGCGATGGAGAAGGGCGCGACGCACTACGCCCACGTCTTCTTCCCGCTGACCGGGTACACCGCCGAGAAGCACGATTCCTTTATGGTCCCGGATGGTGACGGCGGATCGATCGCCGAGTTCTCCGGCGAGCTGCTGATCCAGGGCGAGCCCGACGCCTCGTCCTTCCCCAACGGCGGGATCCGGCAGACCTTCGAGGCACGCGGCTACACAGCCTGGGACGTCACGAGCCCGGCCTACATCCTTGAGAACCCCAACGGCGCGACGCTCTGTATCCCCACCGCGTTCGTCTCGTGGACCGGCGAAGCGCTCGACAAGAAGACCCCGATCCTCCGCTCGATGACCGCGCTCGACGGCGCAGCCAAGCGCGTGCTCAAGCTGTTCGGCACCGACGCACAGGGCTTCATCAGCGCCACCGCCGGCGCAGAGCAGGAGTACTTCCTGGTCGACTCGAACTTCTACTACGCCCGCCCCGACCTCGTCACCGCCGGCCGAACCCTCTTCGGTGCGCCGGCCCCCAAGGGCCAGGAGTTTGACGACCACTATTTCGGCGCGATCCCCGAGCGCGTGCTCGCATGCATGCTCGAGACCGAACGCGAACTGTTCAAGCTCGGCATCCCCGTCAAGACCCGCCACAACGAAGTCGCCCCCGGCCAGTACGAGATCGCCCCAATCTTCGAGACCGCCAACGTCGCGACCGACCACCAACAGCTCGTCATGATCGTGCTCGAGAAGATGGCGAAGAAGTATGGCATGGCCTGCATCATGCACGAGAAACCCTTCGCCGGGCTCAACGGCTCGGGCAAGCACCTCAACTGGTCGATGGGCAGCAAAGAGGTCGGCAACCTGCTCGACCCCGGCGACACGCCACACGAAAACGCGCAGTTCCTGGTGTTCTGCGCCGCGGTCATCAAGGCCGTGCACCGCCACGCCGAGCTGCTGCGTGCCGTCATCGCGTCGGCGAGCAACGACCACCGCCTGGGCGCGAACGAAGCGCCGCCCGCGATCATCTCGATCTTCCTGGGCGACCAGCTCACCGACGTCTTCGAGCAGATCCTCAAGGACGGGGCCAAGTCTTCCAAGAAGGCCGGCACGCTGAAGATCGGTGTCGACTCGCTCCCCCCCCTGCCCAAGCACGCCGGCGACCGCAACCGCACGTCGCCCTTCGCGTTCACGGGAAACCGCTTCGAGTTCCGCGCCGTCGGCTCAAAGCAGTCGCTGTCGGGCCCGCTGGTCGCGCTGAACACCGCGATGGCCGAGGCACTCGACGAGATCGCCGACGACATCGAGTCGCGCACCAAGGGCGACGACAAGAAGTTCAACGCCGCCGTCTCTGCCGCCCTCAAGAACGCGGTCAAGGACGCCTGGCCTGTCGTGTTCAACGGCGACGGCTACTCGGACGAATGGCACCAGGAAGCCGAGAAGCGTGGCCTGCCCAACATCCGTACGACCCCCGACGCACTCACCGCGATCACCAACGCGACGACGGTCGCCCTGCTCAAGAAGTACAAGGTGCTCACCAAGCGCGAGCTCGAGTCGCGTGAGGAGACGTACCTCGAGCAGTACATCCTCAGTCTCAACGTCGAGTCCAAGCTCACCCGCCGCATCGCGAAGACCATGATCTTCCCCGCGTCGGTCCGTTACCAGAGCGAACTGGCCAAGACCTGTGCCGACCTGAAGACGGTGGGCTACGAGTTCGACACGAACACGCTGGACCAGGTCACCGGCCTGGTGAAGGAGCTGCAGGACGCCATTGCGGCACTCGAAACAGCGATGGAGAAAGACAGCTTCCGCTCGACACTCGCCCACGCGAAGTACTGCTGCGACACCGTGAAGCCCGCGATGGACGCGGTGCGTGCGGTGGCCGACGAGCTCGAGCAGGTGGTCGCCGACGACCTCTGGCCGCTGCCGACGTATCAGGAAATGCTGTTTATCAAGTAAACAAAACCCGCGGCCTCGATGGAGGGGCCGCGGGCGTTTGGCTCGACAACTCAGGATCACCTCGAAGCGGACGGCTGTTTAGTCGTCCGCTTTTTCACGTTCCAACGCCACAGACATGCGCACCAACTCCGCAAGAGAGCCGGCCTGCATCTTCTCCATCACATGCGCGCGGTGGACTTCGATCGTCTTGTGTGACAGCCCGAGCTCCGTCGCGATCTGCTTGTTCAGCTTGCCCTGCACGACGAGGCCCATGACCTGCACCTCGCGCGGCGTCAGTCGCTCGGCCCGTCCGGCGATCTCGCGCAGGTGCTCGACCGATGCAAACTGCTCAATGTCCATCGCCAGCGCGGCGCGGACCCGATCCAGCAGGATCTCATCGTTGAAGGGCTTCTCGATAAAGTCGATCGCCCCGGCCTTCATCGCGCGGACGGCGGCGGTCACGTCGCCGTGGCCCGTGATCATGATCGTGGGCAGCTGGATGCTTTTGTTGTTGAGCTGGTCCATCAGGTCCAGGCCCGAAAGCCCCGGAAGCCGGAGGTCGACCACGAGACAGCCGCGGCAAGACTGGTCAGCCTCGGCCAGGAACGCGTTCGCCGAGCCGTAGGACTTGACCGAGAGCCCGACCGATTCGAGCAGCCATTGGAGCGAGTCACGGACCGCCGCGTCATCGTCCACGACATAAACCGTTTGCTGATTCGCCATTACTTTTCCGCCAGTACAAAACCCCAAGCACGTTATCAAAAGCCATTTGCATGCTCACAGGCCGGGGCGTGGGGAGCCGGCCCGCCTGCCATGACGCAAGCACAGAGTTATAGCCGAGAACGATACGCTACTCAATCTGCCGAAATGCAGGGCAGAATGATGGACAGTGTCGCACCCTCGGTATCCACGTTGTTTTGGGCGACCAGCCGCCCGCCGTGTGACTCGATGATGGACTGACTAATGGTAAGTCCCATGCCCATGCCCTGCGATTTGGTCGTGAAGAACGGGTCGAAGAGGTGGTCGAGCTGCTCCGCCGTCAGCCCGGAACCGAGGTCGGAGACGGCGATGATGACCTGCCCCTCCTGCTGACGCGTGGTGATGTGGATCGGCCGACGCTCGCCCGCGCGCCGTTCGGACATGGACTCCGCCGCGTTGCGGATCAGGTTCAGCACGACCTGCTCGATCTGGATCGTATCGACCACAAGCTCGGGCAGGTCGGGATCGAGCGCGGTGACGATGACCGCCCCCTGCTCTGCGGTATCGCGCGCAACCAGCGCGATAACGTCCTGCACCAGCGCATTGATGTGGACTGTCGATCGGTGCGTCTCGCGCTTGGTCACAAAGTCGCGCAGGCGGCGGATGATCTCGCCCGCCCGCGCGGCCTGGGTGACGATGTGCCGGACGGCAGGCTCCATGCCTTCGGGTGTCTCGCGGCCGGACTCGAGGCGACGGAGCACGCCCTGGCCGTAGTTCGCGATCGCGGCGAGCGGCTGGTTCAGCTCGTGCGCCAGGCCCGACGCCATCTCGCCCATCGTGCTCAGACGCGTAACGTGCGCCAGCTCATTCTGGTGCAGGCGGGCAAGCTCGGCGTCGCGCTTGCGCTGGGTGACGTCGCGCATGACGTTGACCCAGTGCGTGGGCTTGCCGCCGTGCCCGATCAGCGGGGTAAACGAGACCTCGGCATCGAACGGCTCGCCGTCGGCACGGTGGAAGGTGATCTCGATCTCGAACGGCTTGCCCCGCTTGAGGCCTCGTCGGAGCGCATCGATGCTACGCGACGCGGTCTGCGGGCCATACATCAGCTTCGGGTCACAGCCCAGCAGGTTGTCCATCGCGTGGCCCGACACTTCGGAGAAGGCGGGGTTCGCGTAGACGATAAGGAAGCGATTGTCCTCGCTGCCCGGCCCGGTGATCACCACGCCGTCGGCGACCTGCTCGACCGCGGCCTGGATGAGCTCGAGGCGTTGCTCGGCACGTTTGCGCTGCGAAATGTCGGTGAGCATGCCGGCGATCTCGAGCGGCCGACCGTCGGGGCTGCGCATCAGGCGGAGCTCGTCGCGGACCCACCGATACTCGCCTGTGCCGTGGAGGAATCGGTACTCGATCGCGACGCGTCCGGTCGCACGCAGCGTGGCGATGTGGGCCTTGATGCTGGGCAGGTCGTCGCGGTGGATTCGGCTGCGGAGGAAGAAGGGGTTGGCGATCGCCCTGCTCGCGGGGTAGCCGAAGAGCGACAGGAAGTTCGGGCTCACATATGTCGTCGGTATCTCGCCTGCGGCCGAGGCGGTGTAGGTGACGGCCGGGCTGGACTCGAGGACGGACTCAAGCCGACGCCTGGCCTGCTCAAGCTGCGAGGTGCGCTCGCCGACCCGTGCCTCAAGCTTCGCGTTGAGGCGACGCACGGCTTCTTCGGCCTGCTTGCGGTCGGTGATGTCCTGCGTCGTGCCTACGATTTTAAGGACGACGCCGTCGTGGTCCATGACCGGCAGGAGCACGAGGTTGTGGACGCCCTTGTGGCCGTGGGGCATCGTGAACGCGAGGTCGAGTTCGACGCGGTCCCGCTGTTCGATGGAGGCGGCGATCGCGTCGGCGACGGCCTGCGCCCCGGCTTCGCCGTAAGCGGAGAACAGCTCTTCGCGGGACAGCGGGCCCAGCAACGGGCTCCGGCCAAACTGCCGATACATCTCCTCGGACCACTTGATCGAGCCGCTGGCGACCTCGAACTCCCAGCTGCCGATGCGGCCGATGCGTTGCGACTGCCGGAGCTGGCGCTCGCTGTCGCGCAACGCCTGCTCAAAGCGTTTGCGTTCACTGATGTCGCGTGCGATCGACATCGCGAGCACGCCGTCGGCCGTCGTGATCTGGGTCGTCGTCACTTCGACATCGATCCGCGAGCCATCCTTACGGATATCGACCGTCTCGAACGAACGCTCCGCGTAACGATCAAGGGCCGACTTCACAACCGACCCGCGCTTGCCCCGGCGCTCGGGGGCCTGCAAGTTGACGACGTGCATCGTCAGCAGCTCTTCACGGGTGTAGCCATAAAGCTCACACGCCGCGACGTTGACATCGAGGATACGGTCCTCCATGTCGCTGATGAAGACCGCGTCCATGACGCGTTCGAACAGCAGGCGGTAGGGGAACGCGTCGGCGACGCCGCGGTCGACCTCGGCGATCTCGCCGGTATGCGACACCTCGAGCGCAACGGGCGACGGCGGCGTGGCCTGGCTTTTCGTCGTTTGAGTCGTGGGTTTAGGCGGGATCATGGCTGGTTCGGCTGCAACATCATAGCGCCGCGTTTTCGGTTTCGCGCACGGCCTGCATCAGTGTACGGACACGCTCGGGATCGACGGGCTTCGCGACATCGCCATCGACTTTGACACCCGTACCAACAATCAGCCCCCCGGCGTGCTGCATCATCGCGGGCACCGTGTCGCAGGTCACACCGCTGCCGACAAACACCGGCCGACCCTCGGCGTACTGCGCGACCTCGGCGAGCAGGCCGAGGTCCGTCGGCTTGCCCGTGCCGCTGCCCGAGACGATGACCGCGTCCGCGCCGGCGCGATGCAGCAACTCCTCGACCTCGTCTTGCAGCGGCCGTTCGACCAGCGGGGCGGCGTGCTTGACACGTACGTCGGCGAGGACCCTGGTGCCGCTTGCCCCCAGCGATGCGCGGTAGCGCATGACGTCGGCCGCAGCGCCTTCGATAACGCCCTGGTCCGTCACAGCCGTGCCGCTGAGTACGTTCACGCGCACAAACGACGCGTCCACCGCCGCCGCGACCGCGAGCGCCGAAAGCGCGTCGTTGCGCAGCACGTTGATGCCGATCGGCAGCGATACCGCGTCGCGCACTGCGCCGGCCACGCGCGTCACCGCGGCGACCGTCTCGGCCGGGACGCGCCCTTGAAAGAACGGCACGTCGCCGAAGTTCTCGATCATCAGTCCGTCCACGCCGCCGCGTTCTAGCAGGGCCGCGTCGCGCAGCGCGATATCCATCACATCGCCAATCGACCCGCCAAACCCGGGGGCCCCGGGCAGCGCACGCAAGTGCACCATCCCGATCACCGGGCAGCGCACGCCCGCCCACGCGGGGCACAACGGCGGGCATGGGCGGGGCTCAGTCGTCATCGTTCAAACTCCAATCCATCCAAACTCGACCCGCCATGCAAAACGTCCTTGCACAGCCAAGCCACGGCTGCGATACTCTCTGTCCCGCGCGGCAGCCCGCGCATGACGTATCGGCCGTGGCCACGGATGCACCCCTAAGCATACACCGGCCAGGACGGGTGGCGAATCAAAAACCACCCGGCGGGATCGATCCCCGCAACGGCTCGTTTTACCGGCCCGCAGCCGCCTACGCGGTCAGCAACTGCCCCGCCGGCCCACCACGCTGACCGCGCGAGGCCATCATGCTACCCAAAGAACCCGCCCGCCGACCCCAGCTCGGCTTCCTCTATGCGCCCCCGTACCGCATCCAGGGCGTCTCCATCGCCGGCGAAGCCACCGCCATCCAGGTCCCCGAGCTCGACCTCGGCTTCGACATCGGCGAGTGCCCCAGAGCCCTGCTCTCCTCCAACATCGTCGCCCTCTCGCACGGCCACATGGACCACATCGCCGCGCTCATCTACTACTTCTCGCAACGCAACTTCCAAGGCATGGGCGTCGGCACCGTCGTCTGCCACCCCGACCTCGAAGGCCCTATCCGCGGGCTCATGGACGCGCTCGTCGGCATCGAACGACAACGCACCCCCTACGAGATCGTCACCCTCGAGCCCGAGCAGCAGATGCCACTCAAGGGCAATGTCGTCCTCCGCGCCTTCAGCACGATCCACACCGTCCCCTCGCTCGGCTACGCCTGCGTCGAACTCCGCAGCAAGCTCAGGCCAGACCTCGTCGGCATCCCCCAAGAGCAGCTGGTCAAGCTCAAGGACAAAGGCGAAGAGATCACCGAGACCCACGAGATCCCGCTGGTCACCTACATGGGCGATACGCTCTGGGGCAAGCACTTCGACCGGCCCGAGGTCCTCGACGCCAAGGTCCTCATCACCGAGTGCACCTTCATCGAGCCCGGCCACCGCAAACGCGCCGCGATCGGCAAACACCTGCACCTCGACGATATCGTCCGCCTGCTTGAGATGTCGACCTGCGAGTCGGTCATCCTGACCCACCTCTCTCGCCGGACCAACCTCAGCGAGGTCCGCAAAGTGCTCGACGCCGCGATCCCCGCGAAGCACCGCGACCGTGTGCATGTCCTCATGGACACGCGTGCCAACCGCGCCCGCTACGAGCAGCAGCTCGCGGCGGCCGGGGACAACACATAGCGATATGGCCGCCGGGTGGGTATCGCTCGCGGACTCGCCTCACCCACCTTTTTATGCCGATCACACTCGCGATCTCTGCCGACCCGCCTTACGAACAGCGGCTGATCGAACGCGCCGATGAACTTGCCGACCGGCTCGGCCTATCGGTACGCAAGCTCGGCGAGGCCTGCGGCGACCTCCGGTTAGTGGTGACAGCAAAGCGATTAGAGCTGCGCGTCGAGCAAGGCCAACTCGCGGGCGGCAACGCGGTGTACGCCGACCTGTCGAAGCTGGACACGACTTCCCCGGCCGGGCGTTCGCTGAACAACCCGCTGTTCAAGGCGGTGGGGATCAAGAAGGGCAACGCCCACCGCCCGCGTGTGATGGACTGCACCGCCGGGCTGGGCGAGGACGCCTGGCTGCTCGCGGCGAACGGGTGTACGGTTGATGCGTACGAACGACAGCCGGTGACCGCCGCGCTGCTTGCCGATGCGCTCGAGCGCGTAGCGGTACGCCACCCGGAGATCGCGCAACGTATCACGCTGCATCAGACGGATGCAACTGCTCGGACTGGCTACTTAAGCAGCCAGTCCGGGGGGCTAGTAGGTGACGACATACCTATCCCCGACGCGATCGTGCTGGACCCAATGTTTCCGCAGGGACGCAAAGCCGCCGAGCGCAAGCCGATGCGTGTCCTACGGCTGCTCGCGGGCGACGATGACGATGCGGACGCGCTGCTCGTCGCCGCACTCGCAACCGGCGTGCACCGTGTCGCGGTGAAGCGGCCGCTCCACGCCCCACCGCTGGAGGCGGGCAGACCGCCCGAGGTGGTCCACAAGGGCAAGGCCGTACGCTTCGACGTCTACATCCAGTAAAGAACAAGGCCACGGGAGTCCCGTGGCCTTGCCTGCAATCCAATCGAGTTGACGGTCACACCGCGGCGGGCTCGCTCACGATGTCGACCTCGTCACTGCCGGGCGCGGGTGCCGGCGATCGCTCCATCGGGCCGCCCGCGGGGCCCTGGCCCTTGGTGCCGATGGTGAGGATCGGGCTGGCGATCGCGATCGACGAGTAGGTGCCGACGAGCACGCCGATCACCATCGCGAACGCGAAGCCGTGCACGCCCGGCCCGCCGAGCACATACAGCACAATCACCGCAAGGAAAGTCGTAAACGACGTAATCACCGTTCGGCTCACCGTCTGGTTGATCGAGTCGTTGATGATGTCGGGCGTCGCCCGGCTGAGTCGGCCGCGGTTTTCACGGATACGGTCAAACACCACGATCGTGTCGTTGAGCGAATAGCCCACGATCGTCAGAAGCGCCGCGATAATCGCAAGGTTGACCTTGAAGGGCTCGAGCATCAGGACACTGGTGATCACCGAGTCCTCAGCCCGGGCATAGAACCACCCCGCCAGCGCGAGCAGGCCGAGCGTGATCGCGACGTCATGGACCAGCGCGGCGATCGCGGCGATGCCGTAGCGGATGCTGCCGAACCGGACCCAGATGTACACGACCACCGCGAGTAGCGACAGCAGCATCGCGACCAGCGCGGTCTGTTTCATCGTGCCCGACACCTGGCTGTTGAAGACGGTGACGTCGCTGAAGCTCGAGTCACGCTGCAGCGCCTGGTCGATGAGCTTCATCTCCGTCGCGGCGAGGCCTTCGGCGTTATCGAAGTCCGCGATACTGGTGTCGTAGTCGGTGTGATCATCTTTCACCAGCACCACCACCGACTCGTAGAGCAGGTTGCCCTCGGCATCGGTGCCGCCCTGCGGGGTACGCTCCAGCGGGACGATCTCGACCGTCCGGGCGCCGAGCAGGTCGTGCGGGGGCTGGCGTCGCGTGCGGGAGATGCGTTCCTCGAGTTGCTCGATGCTCTGGCCAGGGCTCATCGCGTCGATCACGATCGCCACGCCGCCACGGAACTCGGTCACGTCGTCGTGCTCCGACGCCAGGCGGTAGGCCCCGTTGAAGACGCGAGTCAGCGAGTTGTTGGTGATGGCCTGGACGTACTGCGGCGCCTCCTGGGCCGAGAGCCCCGCACCGGCGTAGGACACCACCTGCGTGGTTTCGAGCAGGTCGGCGAACGCGAGCTTGAGCAGGCCGGTCACCGCGCTGCTGTCGGTGATGAGCATGGAGACGCTGTAGCCCGCGCCGTCCTGTTCGCCCGTGGTCACGGTGTTTTCGCCATCGAAGTCGGCGTAGTCCGCCAGCGGCTCGGGCTCGGCCATGTCCAGGGCCTTGGCCTGCGCGGCTTCGACGACTTGGGCGTAATAGGCGTCGGCCGACTGCGGCTCTTCGAGCCCGTCGACCAGCAGCTTGAGCTCGTCGGCGACATCGGCCTGCGTCCCGCCGGTCAGGATGTTCTTCACCAGCACCGCGAGCAGGTCGCCCTGGCCGGGCATATCGATCCGGGCCGCGATATCGCCGTAGTAGTTCTCCGTGCGCTGCTCGAAGTCGGTCACGGCCTGGGCCACGGTGGACTTGACCTCGTTGTAGATCACGTCGACGGACTGGTCGCTGCCGATGAGCTCCTTGATCCGGGCAAGCTCCTCGGACACGGTGTCCTGAGCTTCGCCTTCCTGGATCGACTCGGCGACGATGCCGTAGAGGTCGATCCGCTCGCGGACCTGAGCGATCTCGAGGGTCTCAAGGATCGGATCGCCACTCGCGTCCTCATCCCCGGTGGGCTTGAACTCGAAACCGACCTGGGTGCCCGAGCGGAACTCAATGTCGAGCATGTCCGAACCCCGGCCCAGCGTCTCGGCCATGCCGAGCACGAGCAGCAGCAGACTGACGGGGACAAGCACCTTGCTCAGCTTGATCCAGTTGACCTGCGGCGAGAGCAGCCGTTCGATCCCGGGCACGCTCAGCGGCAGCATGTGCAGCGACTTGGCCTTGCCGAAGCGGACGTAGAGATCGATGATCGTCTTGGTGCAGAACAGCGCGGTAAACAGCGTCGCGAGGATGCCGATCCCGAGCACGACGGCGAAGCCTTTGACCTCACTGGTTGCGGTGTAGCCGAGGATCACACAGGTGATGAGCGTGGTGATGTTGGCGTCGAGGATGGTCGACAGCACCTTGCCGTAGCCCTGCCGCACGGCGACTTCGAGGTTCGCCCCGGCCTTGAGCTCTTCACGGATACGCTCGAAGATCAGCACGTTCGCATCGACCGCCATACCGATCGTCAGCACCATGCCCGCGATACCCGGGAGCGTGAACGTCGACTGGATCATCGCCATGATGCCCAGGATCAGCACCATGTTCACCGCCAGCGCGAAGTTCGCCACCACCCCGCCAAAGAAGTAGTAGAAGACCATGAAGACGCCCACGGCGATCAGCGCGATCAACGCCGCCTCGATACCCGCCTTCAGGTTGTCTTCACCCAGCTGCGGGCCCGTCGTCTTCTGGCCCACGGGCATCTCGGAGAGCTGGCCCTCCAGCGCACCGGCCTGCATCGTCTGGATCAGGTAGCGGATCTCTTCGGGCGAGAAGTCACCCGTGATCGTGATCGTGCTGCTCAGCGACTGGCGGATGTTGGGCGTTGTGAGCACCTTGTTGTCCAGCAGCACCGCCATGGGCTCGCCCACGTTTTCGCCGGTCATCCGCTGCATGTAGCCCGAGCCCCGGCCGTCCAGGAAGAACAGGACCGAAGGCCGACCCAGCTCGTCCGCGTCCTGACGGACCGACGTCACGCCCCACTCGTCGGCACGGGTCATTGCGAGCCCGTCGGCGTTATGCAGCAGGACGTAGAGCCGGCCGGCGTAGGGCCGAGCCACCACGTCGCGGTAGGACTCGAAAAATGCGGTGATCGCTTCACGCGCCGCGGACGCGACCTCGGCATCACCCGAGAGCGAGTCACGCAGCCAGGTGTTCACCTCTTCGCGTTGTTCCTCTTCATCGACGTACTTGGTCAGGTCATCAATCTCAAACCAGCGGACCAGATCCTCGATGCCCGCCCGAGGGCCTTCGGTATCGAGTTGGACGATCGCACTGCGGTAGTTCTCGTCGGGGTTGGCCGCGATACGGAACTCGAGCACACCCGAGCCCTGCAGCAGCGCGATCAGGTCCTGCGGGTCGTCCATCGGGCCCTTGACTGCTTCGTACGCCAGCAACGCGTCGTACGCCGCCTGCAGACGCTCGGCGTGGTTGGGGTACGACTCTTTGAGCTCGGCCAGACGCTGCTCACGCGGCGCGACTTCGCCGGCCTCCTTCTGCGCCTCGCTCAACTGCACCACCGGCAGGTCCACGAGCATCTCGAACTCGGCCAGGTTAAACGCAAACGCCCCCAGCAGCGCGTTCTCTTCACGCAGGAACGTGTCCTCCGCGTTCAGGTGGAAGCTCTCGGCATCTTCCATCGCACGCAGCACGTTCTGGTTCTCGTCACGCAACTCGGGCGGGACCTCTGCCCACAACGCCTGGGCGGCGAGATACGCCTCATCCGCGCGGGCCTCCGCGTCAAACAGCTCGGCCAGGGCGTCGAGTTGGGCACGCAGATCGCTGTTGCCGTTAGCGAGCTTTGCCAGCTGGGCGTCGCGGTCCTCGGACCGCAGCGCGGTGTCGAGCGCACCGCGGGTGAGGTTGCCTTCGAGTAGTAGTTTCTCCGCGTCCTCGTAGGCCTTGCGTGCGTCGCGGACGTTCTGCGTCGCGAGCGCCATCTGCACCTCGATGCGCTGGCCGGCGATACGACGCCAGACCAGGTTCCGTGTGCCCGTCGGGTCGACGCGGTCGGCGAGGACTTCGATCGTCCGGTCAATCACGTCGCCGGGTAGCTGGCCTTCGGGGACCGAGACGTCGTAGACAAGGGTGGTGCCGCCGACCAGGTCGATCCCGCCCTTGAGCCGTTGGCCCGGACCATACAAGCCGGGGACCCAGAGCATCGCGACCGCGCCAAAGATCACGGCGGCGATCAGCGAGACCTTCCACCAGTGCTGGTTCATGACATAGAGCACGAGCGCGCCGCCAAGCAACGCGAAGAAGATGATGGTGAATAGCAGGGCCATAGCGTTACACGGTCTAGGGTCTAAGGCCTATGGTCTAGGCCGGGGCAGTGTGGTTGCACATCAAGGCAAGCCGGGTATGGCTTGACGGTCGGCGTCGCGAGGACGCGCGGCCGGGAAGGCGGGGTTTACTTGGCGTCGCTCGACGAGCTGTCGGTGACCGAGCGGATTGCATCGCGCGAGAAGCGGAGGCGGGTGTTGGCAGACTCATCGACCTTGACCAAGACCTCGTCGTCGCGAACCTCGACGACCGAGCCCTTGATCCCGCCGATGGTGACGACCTTGGAGCCCTTGGTCATGGAGGCGAGCATCTCGGCCTGCCGTTTCTTCTGCTTGCGCGAGCCGCCGCCCAGGAGGACGATCCAGAGGACGATCATGCCGAGCATGACGACCCAGAACATCGGACCGCCGAGCAGGCCCTGCGGCTTGGCCGGGGGGCCGTCGCCGTCGCCGGCGGGCTGGGTCGTGCCGTCCGACGAGTCGCTGGTATTGGTGCCGGCGGCGGGTGCGCCGTCGATCTCGTCACCGACTTGGGCGAGGGTGAGCGTAAGAAGGTCAACATTCATAGTCGCGGAGCCCTGGAGAGCGTGGGTTGTCGGCCTCGCCGACGGGGTAGCGGCCTACGAGATCGCGTCAAAAGCGACCGGCCAATCCTGAGCGAGGAAAGACCAAGCATTGTCCCTGATCGCCCGCCGGATGTCCAACAGCAGCCGTTGGAAGTGCCGGAGGTTATGGAGACTCACCAGCGCGGGTCCGAGCATCTCCCCCGCATGGAACAGGTGACGCAGGTAGCCCCGACTAAAGGGACCGTCCGCGCCCCCGCAGCAAGGGCAGTCGCAGCCGTCCTGGATCGGCCGAGGGTCTTCGCGAAAAACCGCGTTTTTCAGCCGGAGCGGCCCCGTCGGCGTAAACGCCACGCCCCGCCGTCCGTTGCGCGTCGGCAGGACACAGTCGAACATATCCACCCCGGCACGCACCGCGGCGACGATGTCGCGCTCGTACCCCACACCCATCAGGTACCGCGGACGATCCGCAGGCAGCTTCGGTGCGGTATGCTCGACGACCCGGCGGATCTCGCCAGGCCCCTCCCCCACCGCGACCCCCCCGATCGCGTAGCCCGGGGCGTCGTACTGCCCGATCCGCTCGACACACCAGTCCCGCTGCTCAAGGTCGGTCCCGCCCTGCACGATCGGGAACAGCGACTGCTGCGCATCACGCCCCGAAGCGCGGTGGTACGTCACGCACCGGTCCAGCCAGCGCAGCGTCCGCTCGTTGGCGAGACGGATCCGGTCGGCGTAGGCACGGTCGTCGAGCTCGGCGGCATCGGCACCCTGGCGATCGCGTTGCGATTTCGACAAGAACTGATGCTCGGGCGGGCGCTGCGCCGGCGGGCAATCGTCAAACGCCATCATGATGTCTGCGCCCAGTTGGTGCTGCACCTGCATCGAACGCTCGGGCGTGAGGTCGATCACCGAGCCGTCCAGGTGGCTCTTGAACCGCACGCCGTCCTCGGTGATATCGTTGATCTTCGCCAGCGAGAAGACCTGGAACCCGCCCGAGTCGGTGAGCATCGGCCCGCCCCAGCGTGTCCAGGACTGGAGCCCGCCCATCTGCGAAACCAGCGCGCTGCCCGGACGCAGCAGCAGGTGGTACGTGTTGCCCAGGATGATCTGCGCCCCGGTCTCGCGGACCTGGCCGGGCGTCAGGCCCTTAACCGTCCCTTGTGTCCCGACGGGCATAAACGCCGGCGTATCAAACGTCCCATGCAGCGTCGTCACCCGGCCAAGCCGGGCGTGGGAAGTCGTGTCCTGCTGGATCAGTTCGTAGGTCAGTGCGGGCATGCGGGGCAGTCGGTCCAGCGGGGCTGCCTCACGCAAAGACGCGAAGGCGCAAAGAAAACAGCAAATGGGGAACTCAATCCAGAAGCCAGGTCGGCATCGGCTTGATTGTATCGCTTGGCGTCTTACCGTCCCGGCATGAGGCAGGCACGCCCATCACACGCTCACCCCTTGCGCAGCCGGTCCGTGTCCTGCTTGAGGGCCTTTTTCTCACGCCGGGTCAGCGTGTGCAGCCCCTGCTCGGAGACCTTCGCGAGGATGCGGTCGATCTCCGCTTGGCTGGCCTGCTCGTTTTTCATCTTGCGCTCGAACCGGCCTTTGTTGTAGCCGGCCTGGATCGCCTGCGGGTTCAGTCGGTCGGCAAAGTTCAGCAGGCCGGGCTTCTTGACCAGCAGGAACCCCAGCGCCGCGCCGCCGAGGTGCGCGGCGTTGCCCCCATCGTTAGAGCCGGCCAACGCGGAGAAGAACGAGATCCCCAGAAACACCAGCGCCATCGTCCGCAGCGACATCGGGATCGGCGGGATCAGGAGCATGACGCGCATCTTCGGGTACAGCACCGCCGCGCCGATCAGGATGCCGTACAGCGACCCGGATGCGCCGATCAACGCCGCCCCTTTCGCGATCACGCCGGCATACACCAGCACCAGCATCAGCAAGGCCCCGCACGCCCCGCACAGCAGGTAGAACACGATAAACCGCCGCGTCCCCCACCACCGCTCAAGCAGCGGGCCAAAGAAGTAGAGCCCGATCATGTTGAACAGCAGGTGGAAAAAATCCAGGTGCAGGAACTGATACGTAAACAGCCGCCAGACCTGCCCGCCCTCGATCGCTTGGGCGACATTGAAATTGCCCCACAGCGCGAAGTACGGCGTCTGACCCACACGCGTCCCGGTCGCGAAGATCACGTCGACGATGTGGATCACCGCGTTGAGGGCGATCAGCCAGGTCACCGCCGACTTGCCGGTGAGGCGCGACCCAAAGCCGCCCCCGCCGCCGGTGCCTGCGCCTGCCCCATCGCTGTACTGTCGGTCTTGCCAAGCCATGCTCGAATCCTATGCCGTCGCCCATGCCCACGCTCCACGAGCACAGGCCTTCCAATCCCATTCACGATGCGTCTACGTCGGCCCCCTCGCCCGGCGGCTCGAGCTTGGGCGCCTCGCGGTCGGCCCAGTCCAGCGTCCACGGCCGCTTGATCAAGACATACCCAAACAACGCCCCGCCCAGGTGCGCCGCGTTGCCCCCGCCGTTCCAGTCCAGCAGCAGGCCCGCCAGCGAGATCAGCCCAAAGACAAACGCAAGCCGGCGCACCGTCAGCCAGATCGGCGGGAAGATCAGCTTCACCTCGAGTTTCGGCGCAACCATCGCGACGCCCACCAGCAGGCCGAAGATCGAACCCGACGCACCGACCAGCCAGCCGCCCGGCCCCGCGACCGGCGCGAGCAGGCCGGCGTATGTCAGCATCGCCATCAGCCAGGCCCCGCACGCGCCGCACAGCAGGTAGAACGCAATAAACCGCCGGGTGCCCCACCACGTCGCCATCATCGGGCCAAACACATACAGCGCCATCATGTTCATGACGAGGTGGAACAGGTTGCCGTGCAGGAACTGGTACGTGAACAGCCGCCAGAGCTCCCACTGGTTCATCGCCTGGGGGATGTTGAAGTTGCCGAGGTAGGTGAAGTACCCGGGCGTCGACGTGCCGTACACCGTGTGCAGCGAAACCCGCAGCATCTGGTCCAGCAGATACACCGCGATATTGATCCCCAGCAGCCACTTCACAACCACCGCGTCGTCCAGCGTCGGCAGCGCATCCGC
>JBITAC010000129.1:0-10611 GCA_044439905.1 Phycisphaerales bacterium JB063
ATCGCGCCGCGACAACTCCGCTTCCGCGCCGAGACGCTCCTGGCCGACGTGGGCCAACTGAAAACCGGGCTGCCCGCCGCGATCGCGCCGCCCACCGGCACCGGGCTCACGCAGGGCCAGCCCAACGACACACCCGCCGCACGCGGGTCGCTCGTCATCGGGCCCGTCGCACACGCCGAGGACCGCGCCGTCTCGCTCTACCTCACCCCCGATGTCGTCCCCGACTGGGCCCGCGCGGGCGTCGCCGGCTACCTCGAAATCAACCTCGACCCCGACGCCGAGATGCAGCTCGCCATCCCGCGCCGCGCGATCGTCCGAGACGGGCTTGAGTTTGTGTTCTTCCGGCGATTCCCCAACGAACCCGACCGCGTCCAGCGTGTCGTCGCAGACACAGGCCGACACGACGGCAAGTGGATCGAGGTCTTCTCCGGCGTCCGCGAGGGCGACGAGATCGTCATCGACGGCGTCTACCAGCTCCTCGCCGCGTCGAGCACCACCATGGAAAAAGGCGGCCACTTCCATGCCGACGGCACCTTCCACGAGGGGGACCACTAAGCCATGCTGAAGTCACTCATCAAGTTTTCGATCAACTATGCACTCTTCATCCTCCTCGCCGCGGTCCTGCTCGTCGGGTTCGCGATGTACCGCCTGCCCAAGATGCCGGTGGACGTCTTCCCCGAGCTCAACGCGCCCACCGTGGTGGTCATGACCGAGGCCGGCGGGCTCTCCGCCGACGAGGTCGAGCAGTACGTCACCTTCCCCATCGAAACCGCAGTCAACGGCGTGACCGGCGTCCGCCGCGTGCGCTCCGCCAGCGCGATCGGGCTCTCCATCGTCTGGGTCGACCTCGACTGGGGCGAAGACCTCTACCGCGCCCGCCAGCTTGTTAGTGAACGCCTGGACTCGGTGCGCGAGTCGCTGCCCGAAGAAACACACGCCGAGATCACCCCCGTCACCTCGATCGCCGGCGAGATCATGCTCGTCTCGATCTCGTCGCCCGACGGCACGGTCAGCGACCTCGAGCTGCGCAGCTACGCCGAGTTCGAGCTGCGCAACAAGCTGCTCGCGGTGCCCGGCGTCGCGCAGTGTGTCGCGATCGGTGGCGAGCTGCCCGAGTACCAGGTCCACGTCGACCCCGATCGGCTGCGTCTCTACGACCTCACCACCCAGGAGGTCATCGACGCCGCGGCGCAGGCCCACTCCACCGCCTCGGCCGGGTACCTGCCCAACGTCCAGAGCCGAGAGCTCCCCATGCGACAGCAGACCCGTGTGCAGGAGGTCGGCGACATCGAAAACACCATCGTCGCCTACCACAACGGCGCACCCGTCACCGTCGGCCAGGTCGCAGACGTCCAGCTCGGGCCCGCGCTCAAACGCGGCACCGCCTCGGAAAACGCCAGCCACGCCGTCGTCCTCTCCATCCAGAAGTCGCCCGGCGTCAACACGCTCGAACTCACCGGCACGATCGATGCGCTCTTCGACCAGCTCGAGTCAACCGGCCTGCCCGACGGCATCGTGCTCAACCGCGACGTCGTTCGCCAGTCGCACTTCATCAACCGCTCGGTGCACAACGTCCAGAAGATCCTGATCGAGGCGGTTGTCATCATCGCCGTCGTCATCATCCTCTTCCTGATGAACGTCCGCACGACGATCATCACCCTGACCGCGATGCCGGTCTCGGTCGCGGTCGCGCTGCTGCTCACCGACCTCATGGGCTGGGGTATCAATGTCATGACGCTGGGCGGTTTGGCCGTCGCGGTGGGCGTGATCGTGGACGACGCGATCATCGATGTCGAAAACGTCTTCCGCCGACTCAAGCAAAACCAGCACCGGCCCGAGGCGCAGCGCATCAACCGGCTGCGTGTCATCTACGACGCGAGCAACGAGATCCGCCCCGCGATGGTGTTTGCGACCCTCATCATCGTCATGGTCTTTATCCCGCTGCTGTTTTTGCAGGGTTTAGAGGGGCGTTTCTTCCGGCCGCTCGGGCTCATGTATGTCACGTCCATCGTCGCCTCCCTGCTCGTCGCGCTCACCGTCACGCCCGCGATGTGTCGGCTGCTGCTCAAGGGCAAACTCGGCGGCGAGAAGCACGAGGACGGCGTGCTGGTCCGCTTCCTCAAACGCCTCTACACGCCGATGATCGAACGCGCGCTCACCCTGCGCTGGGCCATCCTCGCCCTCGCGGCGCTCGCGACCGCCGGTTCGTTGTGGCTTGGATCGACGTTCGGCTCGTCGTTTTTGCCGAGCTTTAACGAGGGGACGTACACGGTCTTCCTGATCGCGCCGCCCGGCACGTCGCTTGACGAGTCCGACCGTATGGCGACGGGGGTCGAGCGGCGTATGTCTGAGATCGAAGGCGTGCGCAGTGTTGTTCGGCGGACCGGCCGGGCCGAACGCGATGAGCACGCCGAGCCCGTGAACAGTTCGGAGATCGAGGTGGCACTGGAGGCGAGTGCGGACAAGACGGCCGTGCGTGCGGAGATCGACAAAATACTCGCAGCCGTGCCGGGTGTGACGACGATGGTCGGTCAGCCGATCGAACACCGCCTGTCGCACATGCTCTCGGGCACGCCCGCCGCGATCGCGATCAGCGTCTATGGCAACGACCTTGACGAGCTGCGCAAGATCGCCAAAGAGATCGAGGCGGAACTGAACACTCTCCCCGGCGCGCGCGATGTTTCAGCGAACCGCGAAGTGATGATTACGACTCTGCCGATCGTGTACCGACCCGAAGACCTCCAGGCCGTGGGGCTGACCCCCGGCGAAGCGGCTCGCCAAGTGCAGCAGGCGCTGTTCGGCGAGACCGTCGCGGTGGTCAATCAAGACGTCCGGCAGTTTGAGTTGGTGGTCCGGCTCGACCCGGCGCTGCGCCAGGAGATCGACGACATCCGCGAGCTGATGTTGATCTCGCCGACGGGCCAGCGTGTTCGTCTGCGCGAGGTCGCCGACCTGGGCCCGCAGGAAGCGAGCAACCTGATCACGCGCGAGAACGCGCAGCGCAAGGCGGTGGTTTCGCTCAACGTCGCAGAGGGTCACAACCTCGGCGACCTGGTCCCGCTGGTGCAGGCAAAGGTCGATCCGATCGTCCAGCAACGCCCGGGCTACATCGTCTCCTACGGGGGCCAATTCGAGGCGCAGCAGTCGGCCAGCCGGACGATCCTCATCGCCGGGGTCGGGGTCGCGGTGCTGATGCTGATGATGCTCTCGCTCTCGACGGGCTCGGTGCGCGCGGGGCTGTTGGTGATGGTCAACATGCCGCTGGCGTTGATCGGCGGGATCGTCGCGGTCTTCCTCACCGAGGGCGGCGGGGCGATCGACAACACCCTCGCGCTGCTGAACATCGGCGGGCGGGTGTACGAGGCGCCGGTCATCTCAATCGCTTCACTGGTCGGGTTTATCACGCTCTTCGGCATCGCGGTGCGCAACGGCATCCTGCTGGTCAACCACTACCAGCACCTGATGGTCGAGGAGGGCAAGGGCCTGCGCGACGCGGTGGTGCTTGGCTCGACCGAACGGCTCGTGCCCATCCTCATGACCGCGATCAGCGCCGCGCTCGGGCTGGTGCCCATGGCGATGGCGCTGGGGCAGCCCGGCGGGGAACTTCTTGCCCCGCTGGCCGTCGTTGTACTGGGCGGGTTGCTGACGTCGACGTTCCTGAACCTCGTCGTCGTGCCCGCAGGGTTCTATATGATTTTCAAGTCCAAACCCGAGGCCGCAGCGGCCGCGAAAAACACCACCGACTGGGCAACACAGCCGATCCCGGCCACCGCGCCATGACTTTGTTCACAAGATGCGTTACGGTTTGGGGCTGCCGCGCATCCTTCCACGGACAGCCCGTTCATTGCAACACCAGACAAGGAGCTATCAATGACACGATTCAACCCACTGCGTTTCACCACCGCCGCCCTCGCGATCGCCGCGATGTCGGTCCTCACCGTCGGCTGCGACTCGGGCAGCGACACCCCCGCGGATACGCCCGGCGATCACGCCGACCACGGGCATGGCCACGGCGAGCACACGCTGGGCACGGTCGAGGTCGAGGGCCGGGTCGTCAAGGTCAACATCAGCGGCGAACTCGAGGCCGGTGAAATGTACCCGCACTGCCACCTGACGATCACCGGCGACCCCGTCGACAAGATGATGATCTGGATCGGTGCACCTTCGGGCGAAGGCGCGCTCAAGGGCAACGTCACCGGATTGGGCGACCACCCGGTCGTAGACCTCGAGGCCCCGGCCGACCTTGAAGATGCCGTGCTCGGGATCGAGATCGAAGTCGGGGGCGAGACCTACACGGCTTTCGCGCCGCTGGCCGAGGACCCCGAGCACCACGACGACCACGACCACGCCGATGGCGACGACCATGACCACGACGGCGATGGCGAGCCGGACCACTAAACCCCGCGTTTTGTCTAAACCCTCGGCGTGCCTGCAAGATGATTGCGGGCACGCTTTTCTGTTTCTACAGCCGGCTCTGCGATGCCCACAGGCCGAGCGCCGGGTTGGGGATGTAGAAGAACGCTTGGCCGTCGGCGTCGGTGTGCCAGCCGGGAGATGTGCCCAGCCGATCGGGCGCGTACTGTCTGGCCGCGTCGGCGTAGTCGCGGTGGCGGTAGCCGACCCCTTCGACTTGTTCGCGGGGCAGGGCGGCGGTGGTGCAGTAGGTGACGTTGAATCGGCCCTCGGTCGAGCCATGGATCAGGTGGGCCGCGGCGGAGAGGTTGCCGGCGAGGTCGGGGTCTTGGTCGAGTGCCCCCAGGGTCGCGGGCGTGCCGTGGTAGCCGTGCTTGCGGATGAGTCGGTCGATCTCGGGGTCTTCGCCAAACGTGTCGACCGCGGGCGCGAGGATGATGAGTTCGCCGCCGTCCGCCATGGCCATGCGTGTCCGGTAGATCGCCTTGTTGCCCAGCCAGGTCGAGTGGAACTCGTCGGGGTCGAGGTAGACGACGCAGCGGCTGATGGGCTCGTCGAGTACATCGAAATTGATGCGCTTGCTCAGTGCGGCGGCTTGTTCAAAGGTATCGTCGCCATCGCCCGCATAGAGCCCGCGCATCACCAGGCCGTCTGCGCTGTCGCCGATGACACTGAGGATGAACGTGATGGGCAGACGGTCGCGGACAAACGTGTCGTAGGCGGTGTTGAGCGCGCGTCGCACGGGCGAGTCGGCCTGGCCCATGATGGATTCCATGCCGCACACGGCCCCGAGGAAGTGCGACTTGTTGATCGTGTCTTTCCCGCCGACGCCGATCATGATGTTCTTGGTGTAGTTTGCCATGCCGATGACTTCGTGCGGGACGACCTGGCCGATGGAGAGGATGCGGTCGTAGCCGCCTTCGACGAGACGTTTGTTGATGGCGACTTGCATCGGCTGCGCGAACCGGCCGGCGGAGAGCTCGCCCATGCGCGCGGCCGAGACCTCGCCGAGTTCGGTCAGGTCGTTGCGCCAGTCGTGCGGGAGGATGCGGTCGAAGGGCACGGCCGGTCCGAAGAGCTTGGCGCACTGCACCGGGGTCATGGGTTTGTGCGTGCCCAGCGCGGGGAGGATGTCGATGTGGACCGTGTCGTGCAGCTTGTCCCAGAGGTAGGCGGTGATCTCGCCCGCGCGTGAGTTGAGGCGGGTAATGTCGGGCGGGATGATAAGCAGGCGTTTGGCGCCGGGCTGTGTGATCAGGCGATCGATGAGCGCGTCAAGGTGCGACGCGAGCGCGTCGCGGTCGATGAGGGTGTCTGTGCCGCCTACCGCTAAAAAGGGGTCGGGAGTCTTTTTTCCGTCTTGCATGGCATGTTCTCGCGAGCCGAGGAAAAGACTCCCGACCCCTTTTTTACGGGCGTGTTTCGCCGATCGTTTGGATGATCTGTTCGACCTGCGCGTTGATCGGCTGGTCGATGGGGACGACGATCGCGTTGGTCGGCGGCTGGAGGTCGGCGAACTGGGTGTCGAGGAGGTCGGCGGGGAAGAAGTGGCCCGTGCGGTCGGCGAGGCGCTGGGCGATGAGTTCGCGGCTGCCCTGGAGGTAGACGAACCGAACGCCGCCGTGCCGACTCAGGACATTGCGGTAGGACTGTTTGAGCGCGGAGCAGGCGAGTACCGCGCTGCCTTGGTTTTCGCCCGCCGCGTTCCACTGCTGGATGTGTTCAGCCAACGCTTCGAGCCAGGGCGCGCGGTCCAGATCATTGAGCGGAGTCCCGGCCGCCATCTTGCGTCGGTTCGCGTCGGGGTGGTAGCCGTCGGCATCGTGGAAGTCGACACCGAGATGCGCGGCGAGCGCTTCGCCCACCGTCGTCTTCCCGCAACCGCTGACGCCCATGATGATGTAGACCATTGTGTGTTCCTCAGATCGTCATCGCGTTGAAGCCGCCGTCGACAATGAGCTCGGTGCCCGTGATGAAGCCGCCGGCCTGCGACGCGAGCAGCAGCACCGCGCCGATGAGTTCTTCGGGCTTGCCGAATCGATTCATCGGCGTATGGCCCATGATGCTTGCGGTGCGCTCGGGGGTGAGGACTTTCTTGTTCTGCTCGGCGGGGATGAAGCCGGGCACGAGCGTGTTGACGCGGATGCCTTGCTCGCCCCATTCGCGTGCGAGGTTTTTGGTGAGGTTGTGGACCGCGGCCTTGGTCGCGGAGTAGATGAACACCCGGCTCAGGGGGGTGATGCCGCTGGCCGAGCCGACGTTGATGATCGAGGCCGGCCCGCCTTGTGCGAGGAAAAACTTGCCAAAGACCTGGCAGGCGCGGACGACGGCCTTGAAGTTGACGTCGATGAGTCGGTCCAACTCGTCGCCGGGGATCTCGACAAAGGGCGTCGCGGCGTTGATGCCTGCGCCGTTGATGAGGATGTCGATCCGGCCGTGGGCCTGCACGACGCGGTCGCACAGGGACTGCAGTGCGTCGGGGTCGGCGACATCGCAGGGCTCGAACGATGCGGCGCCCACGCCGTCTGCCGCGATTGCGCTGAGGTGTTGCGTGGCTTTGCTTTCGTCTCGGCCGACGAGCACGCTGTGTGCCCCGGCCGCGCTGAGCCCGCGCGCCATCTCGCCGCACAGCACGCCGGTCCCGCCGATGACGACGGCGACTTTCCCGGTCAGGTCAAACAAATTGGCGGGCATGCGTTTCTCCAGGCGTTGGGGCGAATCGCACATCATAGCCGACGGCCGCGGCGCTATGGCTGGATGGCTCCGAACGCGGGGGCGTACCGGAGGGTGCCGACGGTGGGCTCGGCCTCGCTGAGGAGGCGGACGCGGAAGGCGTCGCCCTGCCCAAAGGGGTTGGTGTAGCCCAGCGGCTGCGCGGGTTGGAAACGCAGGGCGGCGTAGTAGTCCGGGTGGCCCAGGACGAACACGGCGGCGACGCGAGCGTCTGCACATTGCTTGAGGCCCAGGCGGGTCAGCGCTTGGCCGATGCCCCGGCGTTGGTGGCCGGGGTGGACCGCGAGGGGCGCGAGCGCAAGTGCGCGGAAGGCGGGGCTGGTGAACGCTTGGCCTGTGCTGTCCTGGTCCGGGTCGATCGCGAGCGGGCTGAAGGCGAGGTGGCCGACGACTTGGCCGGCGCTCTCGGCGACGAGTTCGATGGGCAGGTCGCCTTGCTCGCGCAGCGCGCGGACGAGTTTGGCCTCGTCGTCTGAGGGGAACGCGGCCCGCAGCACGGTATCGATCGCGTCAGCGTCGTCGGGCATCGCGTCGCGCAGGACCACAAGCGGGCCCGAGGCCGCACGGCTGGTGTGGGCCGCGTCGTGCGAAGCGGGTGTCGGACCGAGGAGGTCAGGCCGACGCTCCGTTGTCAGTTCGAGTGCGCGCTCTTTGCGCCAGCCGGCGATCTTCGCGTGGTCGCCCGAGAGCAGGACGTCGGGCACCGCCCGCCCGCGCCACTCGGGCGGGCGGGTGTAGTGCGGGTGGTCGAGCAGACGTTGGCCCTGGTCGTTCGCGCTGCCGGGCGAGAAGCTGTCGTGGTGCGACGAGCCGCTGTCGCCAAGCACCCCGGGCAGCAGGCGGACCACGCTATCGATCAGCACCATCGCGGGCAGTTCGCCGCCGGTCAGGACGTAGTCGCCCAGGCTGATCTCGATCGGCTTAAGCTCATCGAGCACGCGCTGGTCGAACCCTTCGTAGTGCCCTGCGATAAGCAGCAGCCGATCCTGACTCGCCAAGTGCTCGGCTATCGGCTGGGTCAGCGGGGTTCCCTTGGGCGTCATCACGATGCGCGTCGTCTTGACCTCGGGCTGCTGCGCTTCGACGGCCTGGACACAGTCGTAGATCGGCTGGCACTGGAGCACCATGCCCGGGCCGCCGCCGTAGGGGGGCTGGTCGACCTTGCCGTGCTTGTCCGTCGCGTACGCGCGCGGGTCGTGCAGGTGGTACGACACGACGGGCTCGCGGATGTCGCTTGCGTCGGCCGGGTTCGCCACGGGCTGCGCGGCGCGCTTGAGGATGCTCGCCCCGAGGACGGAGTCGAACATGCCGGGGAACAGGGTGACGACGTCGATGCGCATGGGGGGAGGAGGGGCTAGGGCCTAGGGCTTAGGTTGGATTTCGAAGCGTGACTGTAAACGAAAAACGGCCCGGCAATCGCCGAGCCGTCAAGTGGTTGGTTTTGGAACTGCAGGTCGGGCGTGATGGCCTAAGTCCTAGGCCCCGGCACCTCATCCCTGCCTCAGTCCTTCTTGCCCGGCGTGGGGTCCAGGCCGATCTTCTTCATCAGGTTCGCGGCGGTCTTGCTGGGCTGGGCGCCGACGCTGAGCCAGTACTTGATGCGTTCTTCGTTGAGCTTGACCTGCTCGTCTTCGTTTTTGTTGCAGGGGTGGTAGTAGCCGAGCTCCTCGATTGCGCGGCCGTTGCGGGGCGAGCGCTTGTCCATCGCGCACAGGCGATAGGTCGGGGAGTGGGTTCGGCCAAAACGTTTCAGACGGATGCGGACCATAATGCAGTCTCCGGGGGGGCCAGTGGGCCGTGACCGTGGATGGTTTGCCGAGGCGACTGTCGCCAGGGCGAGCCGCATAGTGTAGCTTGGGTCGCGGGGCCGGGCAAGATCGCGTCTTCTCTCACCCGAAAGGTTGGCCATGCCGAGTTGGAGCGTCTTTTTAAGCGGGTTGTTCGTGTTGTCGCTGGTGCTCGTCTTGGGCTGTGCGGGGCCGGTGTCGGCTCAGCCCGCCCCGGGGCAGACACCCGACCCGCCGCCGGTGCGGGTGGTGGTCATCGGCGCGACCCACGCCCACGTCCACTGGATCCTTGGCCAGGCCAACCGCGGCCGCGGCGACTTCGAGCTCGTCGGCGTGTACGAGCCCGACGCCGACCTCGCGGGCCGGCTCCTCCGCCAGCACGGGCTGGACCCCGCGCTGCACTTCACCGACCTCGACGCCATGTTCGAGCAGACCGAGCCCGAGGCCGCGTGTTTGTTCGGCAGCATCTTCGACCACCGCGAGCACGGCATCTACGCGGCGGAGCACGGCGTACACGTCATGGTCGAGAAGCCCTTGGCTGTGAACATGAAGCACGCCCGCGCGATGGCCGACGCGGCCCAGGCTAATGGCGTGCACCTGCTGACCAACTACGAGACGACCTGGTACCCGAGCAACCACGCCGTCCGCGCGATGGCGCAGGACGGAACGCTGGGCGGACTCCGGCGGATCGTCGTGCACATGGGCCATCAGGGCCCACGCGAGATCGGCTGCAACGAAGAGTTCCTCGACTGGCTCACCGACCCGGTGCTCAACGGCGGCGGGGCGGTCGTCGACTTCGGCTGCTACGGCGCGAACCTCGCGACCTGGTTGATGGATGGGCAGCGGCCCGTCGCCGTGACCGCCGTCACCCAGCAGATCAAGCCCGATGTCTACCCCGAGGTCGACGACGAGGCCACGATCCTCATCGAGTACCCCGAGGCGATCGCGATCGTGCAGGCGTCATGGAACTGGACCACCTCGCGCAAAGACATCGCGGTCTACGGCACGCGCGACTTCGTCCACACCCTGGGCAGTGACGGCACCCGGCAAGGCGACCTCTACGCTCGCGACGACGACTCAGACGAACGCCACCCCGCGCTGCCCGAGCCCGAGCACGACCCGTTCGCCTACCTCGCGGCGGTCGTGCGTGGCGAGCTTGAGCCCGGCGGGCTGACGGGGATCGAAAACAACCTGCTGGTCGTCGAAATCCTCGACGCGGCAAGGCGATCCGCGGCCGAGGGTGTGCGGGTGGAGTTGCCGGCGGCGGGGGAGTAGGGCTGCCATATGCCGGTGTGATTCACGTCCGATTGTGATTCGATGCAGATAGCGATGCGCTGTTTAGCGGGCGACGCGCAGCGTCCCGCGCGGGCCGACGGTGTTGGGATCCCTGCGGGAAGCTGCGCGTCGCCGGCTAAACGGGGTGGTTTCTCACCGGGCCAGCAGGTCGGTTAGCGCAGCGTCGAGCGTCGGGAACGCGAAGTCGTAGCCCAGCTCGGCCAGTCGTTTGGGGGTGATGTTGCGGCCAAAAAGCACCAGTTCGGGGTCGGTGTCGAGGACGGTCGCGGCGGCGAGGCGGATCAGCCAGGCGGGCGCGGGTAGGCCGGTCGGCCGATGCGTTGCGCGGCGGAGCCGGTGCATAAAGTCGCGGTTGGTCGCGGGCTCGGGGGAGGTGACGTTG
>JBITAC010000130.1:0-34361 GCA_044439905.1 Phycisphaerales bacterium JB063
CCGATCGGTGGCAGCGACGGCACGACAGGTGTGACAGCCCAGCTCTTTGAGGTGGCTGCCGGCGGCACCGATGGCGCAGGCACCGTAACGCTTGGTGCGTTGCTCGATACGTCCAACACCCTCGACATCCCCGCGACGGCCGATCACCCCGCGGTGGCGGCGTTTGACTTTGGGGGCGACGTTACGCTGGCAGCCAACACCCTCTACGCGGTGGGCTTCTCGACCGATGGCGGTGCGACCCTCGCGGATATCCGCGTCGGCTACACCGGCGGTAGCACTTATGCCGGTGGTGAGTCGTACAACGCAGCGGGCAATGCGACTTTCGCGACGGCCTTCGACGTCTCGATCGGTCTTTCCAACGTCCCAGAGCCCGGCTCCTTCGCCCTCCTCGGACTGGGCGGCATGATGCTGCTGCGTCGCCGTCGCGCCTAAACGCCTCCTCCTTCGGTGTCGCCTGCCTAACCGCCGGCGGCGCTTTTCCAGAGTTGTAGTGAGTCTTGATATCCCCTCCCCTTCAACGCGAGGAACGTAATGCGATCTCCCTCCTCCCATCGCCGTGCATTTACCCTGGTCGAACTACTCGTCGTCATCTCGATCATCGCCCTGCTGATCGCGATCCTCCTCCCCGCCCTGGGCAAAGCACGTGAAGCCGCCCGGCAGTCGCAGTGCCAGAGCAACATCAAGAACCACTCCACGTCCCTGATCGCCTTTGCGGTCGACCACAAGACATTGATGCCAAACCGGTACGTGGAATCCTCTGATGGGACGACCCTCGGAGACAGTCTGTACCTGACCCACGGCAAGGGCGACAGCGTACGCCGAGGCGACTGGGGTGCCGATGTACGCCCGCTCAACCCCTACCTCTCGGGTGGGTCGCGGCTGAGCGAGAACGCGGAACTCGAGATCACCTTCTGCCCTTCGGACGACGGGCACAACAACTCCGGCGGGGGGAACATCTCCTACTACGACGACTTTGGCACCTCGTACCCTCTTGCGATGAGCAACACGCTGTCTGACCTGTCTTCCCCGGACCTGAACAACGGGCGGGGCGGGATGTCGATCGACCGCATCATCCAGCCCTCACGCCTCGTCGCGGTCGGGGAGCACGATGTCTTCTCCGTCGCGTGGAGTACGACCGTTACATTCGGGTTTGATACCGGCGGCTGGCACCTGCTCCGCGGGTCCGACAGTTCGGTGTTCGCCGCCGGCTTCGCCGACGGGCACGGCTCGATGATCAAGGTCGAAGAGGTCGGTGACCTCGACGGCGACGGCTTTACCTTCGACGAGATCGAACGCTCGGGCCGAGTACCGACGCCCTGACCCCAGCCCCGATCGATCCAGACGATCCTGATTGACCTACCGCGCGAAGCGGTCGCATGCCCGGGCCGGCTTATCCATCGGCCGCCGGGCCAGCCATAGAATCACACCACGGAGTACTGTTGTGGTCAACGTTTCGAGACTGATGTTTGCACTCGCCCTGCTCGCGGGGAT
Organism: Phycisphaerales bacterium JB063; assembly: GCA_044439905.1. GTDB lineage: Bacteria > Planctomycetota > Phycisphaerae > Phycisphaerales > Phycisphaeraceae > JAHQVV01. The sequence goes on from JBITAC010000130.1 coordinate 1,492, forward strand.
CACGGGCCCCGCGTGTGCGCAGGGCGGGCAACCCGCGCCTGCCCCGCTCCTGTCCGAGGGCTTTGAGTCCCACGAGGCCGGCCCGTTCACCCAGCTCGAGTTCGCGGGCCATACCTGGCTTGCGCCCGAAGGCCACGCGGCAGTCCATACCCAGCACAAGCGGACCGGCCGCCAAGCGCTGCGGCTCAACGGCGGCGCCGAGCGCGGGGTGGAACTGCGACTGGGAGAGGAGCTCGACGAGGCGATCCAGCTCGACTTCTGGGCCGAACGCTGGACCCAGCAGACCCCGTTCCAGTTCCGCGTTCACGGCCGAGTCAACGGGCGGTGGCGCGAGCTATACAACGGCGACGACACCATCGCGGTCGGTGGCTTCCGTACCCATGTCCGCGTCCCGCTTCCCGAAGGCACCGACCGCGTACGCCTGATCAGCACGACACCCGACGACGCCGGCGTGCTCATCGACGATATGCGGATCGCCCAAGCCGCGCCGATGCGGATCAAGTCGATCGACACGACCCAGCTCGTCTCCCCGGCACTCGTGGGCAACCGCACCAACCCGATCGCGCTGATCGTCATCGAGACCGAGGGCGCGATGGACCCCGTCACGCTCGAACAGGTCCACATCAACACGGCAGGGACTACAGACCTCGACGACATCGAAGGCGTCGAGGTGTACTACACCGGCACGAATCGGCAGCTGGACAAAGATTTCCCCGACAGGAGCTTCCCGATCGAGGCGCGTTTCGGGCGGGCCCAGCGGCCCGGGGCGGAGCTGACCTTCCGCGACGAATTGCAGCTTGCCGAGGGTGTGAACTACCTCTGGGTGTCGTACACGCTCAAGCCCGATGCCGACATCGACGGCCGCGCCGACGCGGGCTGCGCGTGGGTCCGGCTGGACAACAGCCAAGATCAGATCGTACCCGACACCATCAACCCCGAGGGCTCCCAGCGGCTGGGTCTGGCGCTACGCAACGCGAATATGGACGGCATCCGCGCGTACCGCATCCCCGGCCTCGCCACGACGAATGAAGGCACCTTGATCGCGGTCTACGACAACCGCAACCGCGGCTGGGGCGATCTGCCCGGCGACATCGATGTGGGCATGTCACGCTCGACCGATGGCGGCCGAACCTGGGAGCCGATGAAAATCATCATGGACATGGGCAACGAGGGCGGCGCGGGCCTGCGTGGCAACGGCATCGGTGACCCCGCGGTGCTCGTCGACCGGGCCACCAACACGATCTGGGTCGCGGGGCTCTGGTCGTATGGCAACCGCGGCTGGCACGGGTCCGGCCCGGGGCTCGCCCCCGAAGAAACCGGCCAGTTCATCCTGGTCAAGAGCGAAGACGACGGCCGGACCTGGTCTCGCCCGATCAACATCACCGAGCAGGTGAAGCATCCGGGCTGGCACCTCATGCTGCAGGGCCCGGGAAAAGGCATCACGCTCTCGGACGGCACGATCATGTTCCCCGCCCAGTACCGTGACACCGCGGCCAACGGCCAACTCCCGCTCTCCACCGTCATCTATAGCAAGGACCACGGCGAGACCTGGTCGGTCGGCACCGGCGCGTTCCTGGATACCACCGAAGCGCAGGTCGTCGAGCTTGAAGACGGCCTGCTCATGCTCAATAGCCGATACAACCGCCAGAACCGCCGCGTGGTCATGACCAGCAGCGACCTTGGCGCGACCTGGGAAGAGCACCCCACGACACGCAACGCGCTCACCGAGCCGGGGTCGTGCATGGCGTCGCTGATCAACGTCGACCGGGAGCTTGGCCGACCCTACACCGGCGTACTGCTCTTCAGCAACCCCGCGTCTCCCCGCGCAAGGCAGGAGATGACCATCCGCGCCTCGATCGACGGCGGGATGACCTGGCCCGAGGATATGGCGATCCTGCTCGACCACGGCCTAAGCGCGGGCTACTCGTGTATGACCATGATCGACGATGAGTACGTCGGCATCCTTTACGAGGGCAACCGCGCCCACATGACCTTTCAACGCATCCCGCTCGCCGAGCTGATTCACCAGGAGACGGAGTAGCCAGCCCCCGCGGGCATCGGGCCTGCAATCCACTGGCAACCTCCAACGAGATAACGCTATGACTCTCAACCTTAAAGGCCTCGTCGCCGCACCACACACGCCCTTTCACGAAGACGGGTCGCTCGCGCCCGAGCAAGTCGCGCCACAGGCGCAGTGGCTTGCACGGTCCGGCGTGGTCGGCGCTTTTATCAGCGGGACGACCGGCGAGTGGTGCTCGATGACCACCCAGGAGCGCACCGTGCTGTTTGAGGCGTGGGCCCAGTGCGACACGAAAGTCACCCGCATCGCACACGTCGGGCACAACTGCCAGGCCGACGCGATCGAGCTCGCATCACAGGCCGGCAAACTCGGGCTCGACGCGATCTCTGCGGTAGCGCCGTCGTTCCTCAAGCCCGGCTCACCCAAGGCGGTCGCCGATTTTTTCGCACCGATCGCAGCGGCGGGCGGTGGGCTGCCGTTCTACGTCTACCACATCCCCGGGCTTTCGGGGGTAAACGTGCCCGCACACGAGCAGGTCGAGGCCTGTGCGCAATGCGTCCCCCACTTCGCGGGTCTCAAGTTCACCGACCCGGACCTCTTCGCCTACGCCCGGTGCATGCAGCGCTATGCCGACCGCTTTGAGTTTATGTGGGGCGTCGATGAGATCCTGCTGGCTGCGCTACCTTACGGCGCGCAGTCGGCGGTGGGCAGCACATACAACTACGCCGCACCGATCTACAACAACATGCTCGCCGCCTACCACACGGGCGATACCCTGCGGGCTCGGCAGGAAGCCGCACGCTCTGTCGCGCTCGTCGACCTGCTGCTCGAATTCGGTGTGATGCAGGCGGGTAAAGCCCTCATGACCCTCCGCGGCATCGAGTGTGGCCCGACCCGCCTGCCTGTCCCGCCCCTCAGCCAGGCCAGGCGCGAAGCGCTCTTCGAGCGTGTCAACGAGGCAGGCCTCCTCGACGAGGTGCCCGACCCCCAAAGCGCCGCCAAGCGTAGCGTTCAACCGACACCCGTAAACTAAACCCCATGCTCAGACCTGTTGCCGCGGCCTGCTTCGTTGTCTTCGCTGTGCTCGGCCTGTGTGGGGGGACTGCACAGGCCCAGACGCGCACCGCGTGGGATGAGCTGCCTGCGTTACCCGACCCCGTAGGTTTTGCGGGGGGCTTCGCGGGGGTTTCGGGGGACGCGTTGCTGTTCGCCGGCGGAGCGAACTTTGCGCCGCCCGTCTTTGAGAACGACAAGGCCTGGCACGACCGCGTGTTTGTACTGCCCAGCCCCGACGGCGATTGGGTGGATGCGGGAGCGTTGCCAAGGGCGTTGGCTTACGGCATGAGCGTGTCGTATGACGGCGAGGTGATCTGCCTCGGCGGCGACGACGCGGAGCGTGTCTACTCGGACGTGTTCGCGCTCAAATGGGACGGCGAAACCCTCGAGATGCGCGAGCTGCCCCCGCTCCCCGAACCGGTGGCCTACGGCGGCGCGGCATTGATCGGCTCGACCGTGTACGTCGTCGGGGGGCAGACCGGCAAGGGGATCGAGACCGCCACCAACCGCGGCTACGCGATGGACCTGGCCGACGCATCGCCCGCGTGGGAACGCCTGCCGGACATGCCCGCCGAGGCCGGCGTCCGCGCGTTCAACTTTGTTGTCGCGCAGCATGACGGCCGAAGCACCAAGCTCTATGTCTTCGGCGGACGACACCACCACCCCGGCGGCGTGTACGACCTCGCGTTCCTCGACGACTGCTGGGAGTTTGCCCCCGCGACGCAGACATGGCGCCGCCGGGCCGATGCGCCGGTCGCCTTGATGGCGGGGAGCGCCGCCGCGCTCGGGCAGTCGCACGTGCTCGTCACGTCCTACGCCGACGGCAGCGTCCTCGCCGCAATGTCGGAATCAGGCGTCCCCGCAGCGGAGTATGATCACCCCGGCTTCCCGCGTACGCTCTATACCTACCACACCATCACGAACACCTGGTCCCAGGCCGGCGAGCTGCCCGAGGGCGTGATGAACGCGGTAACGACGACGGCGGTGCATTGGGGCGGCCGTATCATCGTGCCCAGCGGCGAAGTCCGGCCACGCGTGCGAACGCCGAGGGTCTGGTCGGTGGCGGTCGAACCGCACGCCCGATCATTCAGCGCGCTCAACATGGGCGTGCTGGTGGTCTACCTGGCCTTGATGGTAGGCGTGGGTGTCTTCTTCGTGTTCCGCAACAAGAGCACCGACGATTACTTCCGCGGCGGGCAAAACATCCCGTGGTGGGCCGCGGCGTGTTCGATCTACGCGACGATGCTGAGTTCGCTGACGTACGTAGCGCTGCCGGCCTTGGTGTTCGCGACCGACTGGGTGCTATACCCGGGAATGTTCATCATTCTGCTCAGTGCACCGGTGGCGATCTACATCGCGATGCCGTTCTTCCGCCGGATCGACGCGACCAGCGCCTACGAGTACCTGGGCAAGCGGTTCAACCTCGCTGTGCGACTGTTTGGCAGCGGGTTGTTTACGCTGTTCCATATCGGCCGCATGGGGATCGTCATGGCACTGACCGCGCTCGCGCTCGCCGCGGTGACGCCGTTGTCGCCTGCCACGGCGGTGCTGCTCATGGGCGGGCTGTGCCTGGTCTACTGCACGCTTGGCGGGATCGAGGCGGTGATCTGGACGGATACGATCCAGGCGGTCGTGCTGCTGGGCGGCGCGGTGCTGTGCTTCGCCTTCATCCTCGCCGGGATCGACGGCGGCTTGGGCGGCTTCTTCGACGCGGGCCAAGCCAACGACAAGTTCACGCTGTTCAACCTGGACTTCGGCCCCACCAGCATCACAACGACCGCGTTGTGGGTCATCATCCTGGGCGGGCTGGGGCAGAACATCAGCAGCTATACCGCCGACCAGGCCGTGGTCCAGCGGTACATGACGACCAAGGACACGAAGGCCGCCGCGAAATCGATCTGGGCCAACGGTGTGATGGCGGTCGTCGGGGCCCTGCTGTTTTTCCTCATCGGCACCGGGCTCTACGCGTTCTACCAAAGCCACCCCGGCAAACTCGACCCGACCATCCAAAACGACCAGGTCTTCCCGTTGTTCATCGCGACCGAGCTTCCCCCCGGTATCGCGGGGCTGATCGTCGCGGGCATCTTCGCCGCAGCACAATCCACCGTCTCGACCAGCATGAACTCCACCGCGACCACCGTGGTCACCGACTTCATGCGCCCGTTCAACGCCTGCAAAACCGAACGCGGCTACCTCAACGCCGCGCGGGGGCTGACTTTCACCATGGGGGTGTTGGGGACGCTGGCCGGGCTGATCTTTGTCAACCCGGACATCTTCGCGCGCATGGACCTGTACTTCAAAGTCATCGGCATGTTCATGGGCGCATTGGGCGGGCTCTTCATCCTCGGCGTCATGACGCGGCGGACCAACGGCACGGGCGCACTGGTCGGCATCCTCTGCGGCGTCGGCGTCATGATCGCGGTGTGGCAAGCCACCCACATCAACGGCTACCTCTACGCGACGATCGGGATCGCCTCATGCTTTGTCCTGGGCTACCTCGCCAGCTTCTTCACCCCACGCGATGCGCACGGCCTCTCGGGGCTCACGCTCTATGACATGCCTCGCCGGGAGAAATCGCCGTGAGCCAGCCCACCCACCCCCCGGCGTCAAGCCCCCTCTCTGCGGCCCGGCTCACCCAGTTGCGTGCCGACTACCGCGACGCGCTGCTTGACGACACGCTGCCGTTCTGGCTCGACCGCTGCCCGGAGTTTGTCGATCCCGTGCATGGCGGTTACATGACCGCGCGCGACCACGACGGCACACGGGTCGATACCGACAAGGGCGTCTGGCAGCAGGGCCGGACCGCCTGGCTCTTCGCGACGCTCTACAACACGGTCGAACGCCGGCCGCATTGGCTCGATGTGGCCCGCTCGGGGGTCGCGTTCCTGGAAGAGCACTGCTTCGACCCGGCCGACGGTCGCATGTGGTTCCACGTCGCCCGCGACGGCACACCGATCCGCAAACGGCGGTATGCCTTTGCCGAGAGCTTCGCCGCGATCGCGTTTGCGAGCTACGCCCAGGCGACCCAAGACGACCGGCTTGCCGACCGCGCGCTGCAGTGCTTCGACACCTTCGCCAACCACGTCCCGGCCCCGAAGTTCACCGACGCCCGCCCGATGCAGGGCATGGGCCCGCCGATGATCGCGATCACCACCGCGCAGACGCTGCGCGATTGCATCGGCTTCGACCGCGCCAACGCCACGATCGACCAGGCCATCGAGACGATCGAACGGTACTTCGTCAAAGACGACCTCCGCTGCGTCATGGAAACCGTCGGGCCCCACGGCGAGATCATCGACCACTTCGACGGCCGCATGCTCAACCCGGGCCACGCGATCGAGGGCGCGTGGTTCATCCTCCACGAGGCCCAGCACCGCGGGAACGACCCGCACCTCATCGACCTCGGCTGCAGGATGATCGACTACATGTGGGACCGTGGCTGGGACCGCGAGTATGGCGGCATCCTCTACTTCCGCGACGTTGACGACAAGCCCGTCCAGGAATACTGGCACGATATGAAGTTCTGGTGGCCGCACAACGAGACCATCATCGCGACGCTGCTGGCCTATCAAATCACGGGCAAACAGCGCTACGCCGACATGCACACGCAGGTCCACGACTGGGCCTACCGGCACTTCCCCGACCCGGCCGTGACACAGCCCGAGGGCACCCCCGCCGGCGGCGAATGGTTTGGCTACCTCCACCGCGACGGGCGCCGCAGCTCAACGCTCAAGGGCAACCTCTGGAAAGGCCCGTTCCACATGCCGAGGATGCAGTGGCGCTGCACGACCATCATCGACCAACTCCTGGTAGCCGACGCCAAACCGGCCACGGCCTGACGCAACCCCCAACCCACCGAGCTCCAAACCAAACAACCGGAAACCCCATGGATACGCACGCCCTCGACCAGAACGCCCAACAGCTCCGCAATGATTTTGATCAACTCGGCTACGTCTCGATCCCCGGCTTCTTTGCAGGCGACGAGCTGACCGAACTCATCGAGCACAAGAACCGCTTCATCCGCGACATCGTCCCCACGCTCCCGCCTGAGATGGTCTTCTACGAAGACAAGTCCGATGCCGCGACACTCAAGCAGATCCAACTGATGTACGAGCACGACCCGTACTTCAAGTCGCTCATGTTCGGCGGCCGATTCGAGAAGCTCGCGTCGATCCTCCTCGACGAGCCGGTCGTCGCTAAAAACATGCAGTACTTCAACAAGCCGCCCCAGATCGGCCAAGCCACACCGCCCCACCAGGACGGCTACTTTTTCAAGCTCTCCCCGAACCATGCCGTCACGATGTGGATGTCGCTTGAGGAGGTCACCGAGGCACAGGGCTGTGTCCGCTATGTGCGCGGGTCCCACCGCTACGGCATGCGCCACCACGCGAAGTCGGGTGTGCTTGGTTTCTCGCAGCACATCCTCGACTTCCCGCAGATCAACGACATCGAAAACGCGGTCGCGTTTCCGTGTGAGCCCGGGCACCTGATCGTGCACCACTCGCTGACCATCCACTGGGCCGAGCGGAACCAGACCACCGACCGGACACGCGAAGCGATGGGGCTGATCTACTACGGCCAGAGCGCACAGGAAGACACCCAGGCCCACGCCGCCTATGCCGAGCAGCTCAAGCAAGAGATGGCCGTTGCGGGGAAGATTTAGCGATGCAGTACCGTGCGTTTGGGAACACGGGCTGGGACGTCAGCGAGGTTGGGATCGGCACGTGGCAGATGGGTGGGACCTGGGGCGAGGTCGACGATGACGCGTCGGTCGATACCCTGCTTTACGCCTTCGATCGCGGCATCAACTTCATCGACACCGCCGCCGCGTACGGCGCGGGGCGCAGCGAGCGCGTCGTGGGCCGGGCGGTCAAGGCGTACCGCGGGTCCTCTCCGCTCTACATCGCGACGAAGGTCACCCCCCCGCCGGGTGCCTACGACGGCAAGCACCCGCCCGAGCCCGACGCCGACTTTGCCCCCTGCTTCCCCGAGGCACACCTGCGCGCGAGTGTTGACGAGTCGCTCGCGCGGCTGCAGTGCGAGCGACTCGACCTGCTGCAGCTTCACGTCTGGCTCCCCACCGGCTGCACACAGCTCGGCTGGCTCGAGGTACTCAACGACCTGCGGTTGCAAGGGAAAATCGACAAGGTCGGCGTCTCGCTTCGCGATGTCCGGGCCGACGAAGGCGTCGGGCTTGCTCGGCTGGGGCTGGTGTCATCCATCCAGGTGCTGTTCAACCTGTTTGAGCAGCGGCCTCTGGAGGCGCTCCTCCCCGCGGCACAGGCGTCGCGTACCGCGGCGATCGCGCGGGTCCCGTTCGACTCGGGCGCGCTCACTGGCACGTGGACCGCAGACACCTACGCGTCCTGGGCCCAGGACGACAAACGACACCAGATGTATCGGGGCGAACGCTTCCGCGAGACCCTCGAACGCGCGGAGGCATTGAAACAACTGGCCGGCTCCTACGGCCTGACGCTCCCCGAAGCGGCGGTGCGCTACTGCCTGCACCCGCGCTCGGTATCGACCGTCATCCCGGGCATGCGTAACCGTGAGGAAGTCGACCTCAACCTGGCTTACAGTGATGGTGCCTCGCTCCCCGAAGACTTGCTGAATCAGCTCGACCGGCACCACTGGCATCACGAGTTTTATCAATGAGCCACGCCAACAGCCAACCCACCGAGCGGCGACTCGAACGCCTCCGGCCAAGACAAATCAACCGGCTGATGCAGGAGATGCCGCTGGTGTTCCTGCCCCTGGGGGCCGTGGAGTGGCACGGCTGGCATGCGCCCGTCGGGCTCGATTCGCTCGTCGCCCACGGCCTCTGCCTCCGCGCGGCCCAGGCCGTGGGCGGCATCGTCCACCCCGCGTTTTACTATGGCATGTACGCGACCATCGCCTCGCATCCATGGACCATCCTCGAAGAAAACCCCGACGTCATCACCGGGGCCCTCTCCACCACACTCAAACGCCTTGAAGAGTCCGGCGTCAAGTGCGTCGTTGTTTACTCGGGCCATTTCGCGCTCAAGCAGGCCGAGCTACTCCGCGCGTTTCAGGATCAGTGGGACCGACAGACGCACGTCATGAAACTCGTCACGCTCATCGGTTCGGACCTGCCCGACCCCGTGATCGCGCCCGACCACGGCGGGCTGTTCGAGACCTCCCTGCTGAGCGTGCTCGAGCCCGACACCGTGGACATGGCTCAACTGCCGCCCGCCGACACGCCGAGCGACGCCGATGTCGCGACAAGCAGCGGCCCCGATCGACGGGACACCTCGAACCCGCTGTTTGGGATTATGGGCGCGGACCCCCGGGCTCTGGACCCAGCCCAGGCCCAGGCCCTGGTCACCCAGCTCACCGACTGGATCGCGTCGCACGCGAGGCGGGCGTTCTCGGCCTGACAAGCGCCACCCCGGCAGCATTCCCCGTCCGGGCCGGAGGAAACAGAGGCACAAAAAAAGCACCCGGTGAGGGGTGCTCATGCCCGTGACAGGATTCGAACCTGTACTCCCTTGCGGGAACTGCCACCTGAAGACAGCGCGTCTGCCAGTTCCGCCACACGGGCTAGTGGGGTCGGTTGAACGGGGTAGTGTATCTCAACCCGATGAGCCGTCAAGCGGGTGTGCAAGACGGGGCGGGGTGCGGGCGGCTACAGGGTTTGGAGGGTGATGTTGGTGTTGGAGTAGATGCAGAGCTCGCCGGCGATGGTGAGCGCATTTTGGCAGATTTCGCCGGGGGCCTGGTCGGTGTGTTCGAGCAGGGCCCGCGCGGCGGCGGTCGCGAAGGTGCCGCCCGAGCCGATACCCAATACCCCGTCGTTGGGCTCGATCACATCGCCCGTGCCCGAGACCAGCAGCGAGACCTCGCGGTCGGCGACGCAGAGCAAGCTCTCCAGACGCCGCAAGGCCCGGTCGGTCCGCCACTGCTTGGCCAGGTCCACCGCCGCCTTCTTGACGTTCGCGGGCGACTCCTGGAGGCATAGCTGGAACCGCTCGAGCAGCGCAAACGCATCCGCCGCGGCCCCGGCGAAGCCGACGAGGACCCCCGCCTTCTCTGCGCCGAGCCCTTCAAGCGTGCGGACCTTGACCGCGTCCGCCTTGGCGACCGCGTTGTTCATCGTCACCTGGCCGTCGCCCGCGATCGCGACATCGCGCCCTCGGCGGACGGAGAGCACGGTCGTGCTGCGGATGATCGGGCTCGTTTCCGGATGTGCGTTGCGTCGACTCATAGGGGCTATTGTAGGTATAACGACAGCCCATGGATGAACCCCACGCCCAGAAAGATCCCACGCCCCCGCTCGCCGACGACGTCGGGCACGTCCCCGTGCTGCCCGGGCCGGTACTGGAGCTACTCGCCCCCAAGCCGGGCGGGGTGTTTGTCGATTGCACCACCGGGCGCGGCGGCCATGCGTCGCTCGTGATTCCCCACCTTGGGCCCGGGGGCACGTACCTCGCATTCGATCTGGACCCGGGCAACCTCGCATACGCACGGCAGCGCTGCGAGCCGATCGCGCAGGCGCACGGCGTCACGCTGCACACGGCCCAGGAGAACTTTGCGGGGCTGCGGCCGGCGATGGATCGGCTGGGAGTTGAACGGGCCGACGCATTGCTGGCGGACCTTGGTTTTGCCTCGAACCAGGTGGATGATGCGGCCCGCGGGTTGTCGTTCAAGCAGGACGGGCCGCTGGACATGCGTCTGGACCCGTCGGGGCCGGTGACCGCGGAGCAGCTGGTGAATACGTTGCCCGAGCGTGAGCTTGCAGACCTGATTTATCGGCTGGGGGAGGAGCGATTGAGCCGACGGATCGCGCGGAAAATTGTCGCTCAGCGTGAGATTGAGCCGATTTCGAGAACGTTAGGGCTCGCCAAAATCTGCCGTTCCGCCTACGGGCACCAGCCGCGCGGCGTCCGGATCGACCCGGCGACGCGGACGTTCCAGGCCCTGCGGATCGCGGTGAATGGCGAGCTTGATGCGCTGGATCGGCTGCTCGGGCAGCTGGCCGGCGTGCTGGCGTCGGGCGGGCGGGCGGGGCTGATCAGCTTCCACTCGCTTGAGGATCGGCCGGTCAAGCGTGCCTTCCTCCAGGCCCAGCAGGACGGCTGGGCCAAGCGGCTGACACGCAAGCCCGTGGTCGCCGACGTATCGGAGCAGACGCACAACCCGCGCAGCCGCAGCGCGAAATTCCGGGTGATCGAGCGGCTCAGTCTGGATCACCCCCCCACCGTCGGCGGAGACCGGCGGGAACCTCGGCCTTCGCTGACATGACCGGCCCTAGCCGCTATCATGCCCGGGCCTGTCAAGGAAGACAGCAACACCACCCAGGGACGAACGGTTATGACTCGCGAAACAAAGGTCGGGCTCGTCATTGGCCTGGGCGTCATCCTCTTGGTCGGCATCATCGTCTCCGAGTACTTCGTGCGGGACGATACCCTCCAGGACCAGCCGCTCGCGGTCGGGATGTCCGACTTCAATAACAACTCCAACCAGTCCGCCCTGCGACACCGCGCCCCCGATGGCACGGTCGTCGATCCTTATGCGCAGCTCAACACACCGCCCGCCACAGCGATGTCGCCCGGCAGCGAGCCCGCGCAGCAGCAGGCGGGCACCCCCGCAACCGACGGCCCGGGCTTCCGCCGAGGCCCGCAGCGGATCGGTGCCGATGTCGCGTTGTCCCACATGCCCGTGGGACAGCAAAACGGGGTCGGCCAGGCCACCCCCCCCGCGCAGCCGGGGCCGGTCGTTGAAATCGGGTCAGGCCCCACCGCTGGCAATCACCAGGCCCGCCAGCCCTTCACCCCCGACCCGCGCCAGCACATCACCCAGCGCCCCGGCGGTTATCGCGGCACTCACCACGATGACTCAACAACGCTGGACACCACACAGCCCCTCGAGTCGCTCCACGCCCAGCAGCCGCCCGCCCCGACCACGATCGAGCACGTCGTCGCCGAGGGTGAGACGCTCACGCAGATCGCCCGGCTGTACTACCACGGCGACGGCAATATGTGGCGGTCGATCCGTGACGCCAACCGCGACCTGATCGACGATGATGGCCGAGTCCGCGCGGGCACAACCATCCGCATCCCCAAGCGTAGCGCCGAAGCTCACACCGACGACGCGGCCCCGACGCCCGAGCGGCGCGACGTGGGCGAGTCGCTGGCGGGCCAGGAGCGTGCGGTCGCCGTCCGCGGCCGGCGTGTGACCGTGCAGGAAGGCGACACGCTCAGTGCGATCGCCTCGGAGCACTTGGGCTCGGCGACCAAGTGGCAGCTCATCATCGACGCGAACCCCGAGGTGCTGACCAACCCCAACCAGCTCCGCCCGGGTATGGTGCTGCGCATCCCCGCGCAGGAGGAAACCGACATTGCCGAGCTTGCCAACGGCGCGTTGAGCCCGCCGGCCGAGCAGCCGCCTATCCGCCAAGGGCCCACCACGTCGGCCTCCGAAACCGCCGACGCAGCGCCCGCATCGTCGACACGGACATACACCGTCGTTTCCGGCGACAGCTTGTACCGTATCGCCGAGAAGACCATGGGCAGCGGCAGCCGGTACCTCGAGCTCTACGAGGCGAACAAAGACCAGCTCGACGACCAGAACGACATCCGTGAAGGCATGGTCCTCCGCATCCCGTCGGCCGATCCCTGAGCGGGCCGCGCTTCCCCCCAACGCCTGACCGTTTTGCCATGGTGCTACGCTTCCTCTTTGTCGTGATCGTGCTTGCGGCGGTGGGTGCCGGGATGCTTGGGATGCGCCAGCAGCAGTTGACACATATGCACGCAACGACCGTGATTCACGGCCAGATGCGCGACCATCGGCAGGCGATCAAGGACTACCAGATCCGTATCGAATCGCTCAAGGAGCCCGCGCGGCTGCACGAGGCGATCCGCCGGCTCGACCTGCACCTCGAGCCCATCGGCGAAGAACCCTCCACCCCGGAAGACGCCATCGCCAGGGGGACCCCATGAAACGCAACCCACCGATCTCCGCCGGCCCCTCGCCCGCGTCCGGCAAACACCCCGCGACGCTCCGCATCGCGCAGTGGGCCACCGCCGACCCGGCGACACTCGAAACCCGCCGCGCTAAACGGCTGCTGCGTGTCGGCCGAACCATCGCCATCGTGCTGACCGTTGCGCTGCTCGGCCTGCTGGGCCGAGTGGTCCAGCTCCAGGCCCGTCCCAGCCAACCCATCGCCGAGATGCGCAACACGCAGACCAGCACCGCGACCCTCCCCGCGATGCGCGGGGCGCTGACCGATCGGTCGGGCCGTGTCCTCGCCGCGACGCGGGTGTCGTACCGGATGTTTTGTGACCCGCTGTTCATCGAAAACCGCGCCACCTTCATCGAAACGATCGCCTACGAGCTGGGCTACAGCCCCGAAGAGATGATCGAGATGGAGATCAAGATGTCGGGCCGAAGCGGCTCGCGCTATGTGCTGCTGGACCCGCGCATGACCGACGAGCAGGTCGACCGTTTCCATGAGGCGGACATCAAGGGGATTTACCTCGAGCCCGTCGTGGTCCGCGACTACCCGCAGGGCGGCATCGCCGGCACGCTGATCGGTTTCGTCGGCAGTGAAGGCGACGGCCTCGAAGGACTCGAACGCCACTGGGAAGAACGCCTCGGAGCGACGCCGGGGCATTATAAGTACCTCCGCGACAGCCGACGCCGGGCGATGTGGCTTGAGAGCGAGACGTACGTCCCGTACGAGGACGGCGAGAACATCCGCTTGTCGATCGACGCGGTGATCCAGGGCATCGCCGAGCGTGAGCTGGCCAAAGCGGTCGAGGCACATACGCCCGACCAGGACCCGAGCGACGAGGACTACTACGAGACGACCGGCCAACTGATCGTGATGCAGCCGCACACCGGCGAGATCCTCGCGATCGCGACGTACCCGTCGTACGACCCCAGCGACTTCCAGGCGGTCGAAGATGCGCAGCGCCGCAACCGACCGATCACCGATGTCTTCGAGCCGGGCTCGATCTTCAAGCCCTTCATCTGGGCCGGGCTCACCGAGATGGGGGCCGCGCGTCCCGAGGAACTGATTGATACCACGACGACCCGCGCGTGGATCATGCCCAACGGCCGACGGCTGGAAGACGCCAGCGCACACGGGCTATGCTCTTGGCACGATGTCTTGGTCTACTCCTCGAACATCGGCATGGCAAAGATCGCGCTGCGCCGCGACATCCACGACATCTTCGACATCATGTCTTCCTTCGGCTTTGGCCAGCGCACGGGTGTCGACCTGCCGGGCGAGGTCGTCGGGCTCATGCGTATGCACGACAACGCCGGGGCCCAGAACTACTCGCACGGCTCGTGGCCCATGGGCCAAGAAATCGGTACGACCGGGATGCAGCTCGTCCGCGCCATGTCGATGATCGCCAACGGCGGGGTGATGGTCACTCCGCGCATCGAGGCGATCAACCCCTACGACGAGAGCTACAACGGCGTCAAGCCCCAGCGCGTCGTCTCGCAGCGTGTCGCCCAGCTCACCCTCGACGCGATGCGCGACGCCGTCGCCACCGACCACGGCACCGGCCGACACGCCAACTCACCCTACTACGACATCTTCGGCAAGACCGGCACGGCCCAGCTCCCCGACCCCAACGGCCGGGGCTACATGGCCGACGGGTTCGCCTCCTCGTTCCTCGGCGGTGCACCGGCCGACTCGCCACGCCTCGTCGTCGGCTGCTTCGTCATCGGCACCAAACGCGCCAGCGGGCACTACGGCGGGCTCGTCTCCGCCCCCGCTGTCCGCAATGTCCTCGAGCAGTCCCTCGTCTACCTCGGTGTCCCAACCAACCCCGGCACCGACCCCGCCGAGATCATGGTCCCAGACGAACTCGACGCCGAGTGACCCGCCCCACACCCACGGCGGGGTCGTCTCCCGGCCCGCACCACACTCCCGCCCCCGTACCGATCCGCAGGTTTGCCGCCGGATGGTCGTCGGTGTAGTTTGTCCGTCCACCCCCACGCCATGACGAAGGAAAACCCTTTGAAACGCACACCGTTTTACAAGTACCACGCCGAGGAAGGCGCCCGTTTTGTCGAGTTCGCCGGCTGGGAGATGCCGATCCACTACGGCTCGATCATCGACGAACACCACCAGTGCCGAACCAGCGGCGCGATGTTTGACGTCTCGCACATGGGCCGAGTCAACATCACGGGTCGGCACGCGCGCAAGTTCCTTGAGACGCTCCTGACGCGCATGGTCAGCGACATGACCGAGGGCCAGGCCCGCTACGCCCTGGTCTGCAATGAGCGTGGCGGCGTGATGGACGACGTGCTCGTCTACCGCTTTGCCGAGCACTGGATGCTGGTCGTCAATGCGTCCAACCGTGAGAAGATCCTCGCGCACATGGACGCCGTCGTGAAGCAGTACGACTATGCCGTCAAGATCAAGGACGAGACCGAGTCGACCGCCATGATCGCGATCCAAGGGCCCAAGGTCATGGAGAAGATCGCCAGCTTCTCGAGCGAGGTCCCAACGCTCAAGAACTACCGCTTCTGCGAGAAGAACCTGATGATCCTCAAGATGATCATCTCGCGCACCGGGTACACCGGCGAAGACGGCGTCGAGGTGATCCTGGGCGCGAAGATGGCGGCGATGGCCATCAAGCTGCTGCTCAAAGACAAGGGCGAGGGCATCGTCAAGCCCGCAGGACTGGGCGCTCGCGACACACTGCGCATCGAGGCGGGCATGCCGCTCTACGGCCACGAGCTCGACGAAGACACCGACCCGCTCTCCGCGGGGCTCAAGTTTGCGGTCAAGCTCGACAAGGACCAGTACGACGGCGGGCCCGCGATCCCGCGGTTCATCGGCCAGGATGCGCTCCAACAAATCGCGGAGCAGGGTGTGCCCAAGACTCTCGTCGGGCTCAAGATCGACGGCAAACGCACGCCCCGCCAGCACGCCGAGGTCCACCTTGATGGCAACGCGATCGGCGCAGTCACCTCCGGCTGTATGAGCCCAACGCTAGGCCAGCCCATTGCCATGGCGTACGTCAAGCCCGGCAGCGTCAACGAGGGCGATACCGTCAGCATCCCGATGGGCAGCAAAGCAATCGATGCGACCGTCTGCAAGACCCCGTTCTACAAACGCGCCAAGTAGGCCGGCGTAACATCCCAGCCCCGCCCGCCGTCGGCCCGTTGTCCCCCTTCCCCCTTGGAGGCAGGCCGATGCTGCGTCTACCGATTGTCCTGGCCGTCTTCCTCACCACCGCGCTGTCCATCGGTGCCCCGACACACGCGCACCAGCCCGCGCCGACCGACGAGCCCGCACCCCGGCCGCACGCCCCCGCGGAGGCCTACCAGGCCACCGAGGTGCTCGGCTGGACGCTGCGTGTCCATGAAGACCTCATCGCCGACCAAGCGCTACACGAGCAGGTGATCGGGGAGATCCACCACCAGCTCTACCGCCTGACACGCATCATGCCCGAGGCCCCGCTCGCGATGTTGCAGCAGGTCGTGATCTGGGTCGAGCTCGAAAACCCCAACGGCGGCGCGGCCTGCTACCACCCCAGCCGGGGCTGGCTCGCGAACAACGGCTACCTCGTCGAAAAAGCCCAGTGCATCGAGATCGGAAACGCCCGCGACTTCCTGCGCTACACCCAACGCAACCAGCCCTACGTCCTGCTGCACGAACTCGCCCACGCCTACCACCACCAACACCTGGGCTTTGAGCACCCGGCCATCATCGCGTGCTACGAGCAGGCCAAAGCCGACGGGCTGTACGAAGAAGTCATGTTCCTCGACGGCCGAACCGTCCGGCACTACGCGTTGACCGACCACAAGGAGTACTTCGCGGAAGCGACCGAAGCGCTGCTCGGCCGCAACGACTTCTACCCGTTTGTCGAGGGCGAGCTGAAGGCCTACGACCGCCGGGCGTACGACCTGCTGACCGAGTTGTGGGGCCTTGAGCGCTGACCGGGCCGGCCCCCCGCTTGGCTATACTGTCGGTCGATGGCAGTCCTCGCGACCCCCAAAGAGCTCGATCTGGCCTACGACGCAGAGCGTCTCAAGTGGCTCAGTAAACGCTTCATGCTCTATGCCTGGGTCGGTGTCGGGCTCAACTCGCTGAGTCTGATCGGCTCGATGCTGTCGATCCTGTTCCTCTACGTCGGGATCGTCGAGCCGGCCGAGGATCAGCCCCTGCTGAACTCCGCGGTGTTCTGGGTCAGCGAGATCCTTGTCACACTCGTCACGATCTCCGCCTTCGTCGCGGGCATCGCGTGGGTCAGGCGAGAGAGCCCGGACCGGCAGGGCGTCATCCGACTGATCTACTGGCTTTTCGTCGGCAGCCACCTGCTGAGTCTCGCGCACGTCCTGCTCGTCGGGCTTTGGATCGACAACTCCATCGCACGCGGCACACTCTTTGACCAGTCGCTGCTGATCCTCTTTGTCAGCCACCTCTTCGCCGCCGCCATCATCCCGTGGACGGTTAACGAGGCGGTCGAGACCTTGGCCCCCGTCGTTCTGGTCCACGCGTTCCTCATCGCGCTGTTGACCAACGACCCGCTGGGCCACCGTGTGTTCGACCTCGCGATGCTTACGCTGCTGGGGCTGCCTGGCATGGCGGTCTGCTGGCTCAAGCAGAAATGGTTCCACCGACGCTTCCAGTTCCGCAGCTACCGCGCCGTCTACCAGTATGTCTCACGCGAGGTAGAGCAGGCCCGCGCGCTGCACGAGAGTTTTTTCCCGGCCCGCATCACCCAGGGCCCGCTCCGCCTCGACTACCACTACCAGCCGATGTCACAACTCGGCGGCGACTACCTCCACGCGAGCGTCTGTCTTGACCAGGCGGGCAACCCCAGTTCGCTGCTCTGTGCCGTCATCGACGTCACGGGGCACGGCCTGCCGGCAACGCTGACCGCGAACCACCTGCACGCGCTGCTCAAGCGCCAGACCCAGTCCAACCGCATGGCCGACCCGGGCGAGTTGATCGCCGAGCTCAACCGCTACATGCACGAGAGCTTCTCGGGGCTGAGCGTCTTTGCGACGGCCCTGTGTATGCGGCTGGACCTGCACGAGCAGCGCGTCGTCTGGGCCTCGGCCGGCCACCCGCCGGGGCTGCTGGTGAGTGAGGGGCACTGCGAGCCGGTGCTGGAGTCGACCTGCTGCCTGCTGGGTGTGATCGAGCCCGAGCTGTTCGACGCGGATACGCAGGAGCTTGCGATCTCCGACAACGTGCAGCTGGTTGCCTACACCGACGGCGCGAGCGAGTTGCCGCTGAAGGACGGCGGGATGCTCGGGATTGCCGGTATGGCGCATCGCGTCGCCGACCTCTCTTCAGCCGGCAAGCTGACCTGCGAAAACATGATGCGTGACCTCGCGGGGCTCACCACCGGCGACCGCCAGGACGACATCCTCGTCGTTCATCTGGGCATGCAGCCCGAGCCCGCACCGCAACCCGCACCGGGCACACGCGCGGCGGCCCAGCCGGCAGATGCCGCGCCGCCTGCCGCCGCAACGCAGGCAGGATCGACCGCAAGTGTTTCATGATCGGCTGAATCATCTCAACTCGCCCTTCGCCGATCCGCCTCGATCTTTGCCCGCGCGGCGACGAGGGGGCGGTCGGAGTTGAGCCGGGTGTTGAGTTTGCGTAGCGCCTCGATCTCGATCTGCCGGACACGTTCGCGCGTGAGGCCGACGTGCTTGCCGATCTCCTTGAGTGTGAGCGGTTCGTTACCCTCGAGCCCGTATCGCAGCCGAAGGATCTTCGCCTCGCGGTCGTCGATGGCTTCGAGCAGCACGCCGATCGTCTCCAGATCGTCTTCGAGCAGCACGCGGTCTTCGGGCAGCCCAACGCGTTCGTCTCGGATCACATCGTTGATCGACGGGCCGTCCTGCTCGCCCGACGCCTCCTGGCGGGGACGCTGGCAGGCGCGTACGGCCTTCTTGATGATCCGCACCTTCTTCTCGGGCAGGTCCATCCGCTCGGCGAGCTCTTTGATGTTGGGGATTCGGCCGAGCTCTTCCTCAAGGTCGCGCGACGCCCGCTTCCACTTCGCGATCAGCTCGACCATGTACGCCGGGATGTGGATGGGCTGGACCGCGTTGATCAGTGCGCGTTTAATGCCCTGCTTGATCCACCACGTGCCGTAGGTCGAAAAACGTGCGCCGTACTCGGGGTCAAAGTTCTCGACCGCCTTGAGCAGGCCGATGTTGCCCTCTTCGATGAGGTCCTGCAGCGGAAGCCCTCGGTTCATGTAACGCTTCGCGATGGACACGACCAGCCGAAGGTTCGACCGGATCATGTGTTCCCGCGAAGCCATGCAGCCCTCGTCGCGGATCTTGCGGCACAGCGCCACCTCCTCCTCGCGGTTGAGCAGTGGGCTCTCGTCGATCTGCTTAAGGTAGACCTCAAGATCGGATTTCACTCTTCCATTCGCCATGTGGATCGCTTCCTTCTCTCCGTACCCTGGACCTGTCCGCGGTCCGTTGCAGGGGACGCCCTGCCCCCAGAAAATCGGACCTTCGGGCCGCACCCTTGAGCCCCCCTTCCCACAACCGCCAACCCCGTACTTATCGGCCGGTACAACCGTCACGACCGCCACGCGGGCCGGCAATAATCCGCCGCGCGGCTTGCAAGCGCGGCGTGTGTGGGCCGGTCGTGGCGCGGTATGCTCTTGCGATGTTTCTGGTGTTCCATCAAGCCGCACTGGGTGACTTCCTGCTGACGTTCCCGCTGCTGCGTGCGCTCGACGGGCCGGTCGCGCTGGTCGCGCCGTGGCAACGCGCCGCGCTCGCGGCGCAGGTGCTGCCGCACGTCACCCCCGTCGACATCGAGCAGTTCGAGTTCACACGCATGTTCGTGCCCGGCGGACCGACGCACCTGAGCCCCATGGTCCGCGAGCTGTTCGAGCAGACGCAGACGGCGATCAGCTTCATCGGGGCCGAGCACAAGGACTGGCGGGAGAACCTGACCAATCGCCTTGCCCACGCGAAGCGATACTTTGTCGACCCCCGCCCGGCCGGCGACGGCGACCGGCATATCACGCTGGGGCACCGCAGCCAGCTCGAAGCCCAAGGGCTGTCGCTTGAGCCCGCGCAGCCGATGCCACGACGCAACCCCGGCGGGCCCATCGTCGTCCACCCGGGCAGCGGCGGGCTGGTGAAGTGCTGGCCGACCGAACGATACGAACGGCTGATGGGTCGGCTCAAAGACGCGGGCCATGCGGTGGTGCCCGTGCTGGGCGAGGTCGAGGCCGAGCGTTGGCCCGGCGAGCAGCTGACGCGGTGGGTCGACACGCTGGGGGCGAAGGTCTGCCGATCGCCGCTGGAGCTGCTGCCGATCCTGACGTCGGCGTCGCTGTACATCGGCAACGACGCGGGGCCGACACACCTGGCGGCGCAGCTCGGCATAACAACGCTCGCGCTGTTCGGGCCGACGAGCCCCGCCCGCTGGGGCCCGGTTGGGCCCTGTGTCACGGTCCTCTCGCCGCCTGACGGCCCGTCCACGATGGACTGGCTGAACGTCGAGGCCGTGCTCGACGCGGTCGCGATGCCCGGAGCCCGCTAGAATCCCCCTATGAAGATCATCCTCGCCAACCCACGCGGCTTCTGCGCCGGCGTCAACATGGCCATCGATACCGTGCAGGAGCTCATCGACCTCGTCGGCCCGCCGCTATGGGTCTATCACGAGATCGTCCACAACAAGCACGTCGTCGAGCGGTTCGTCAATCAGGGCGTCCACTTTGTCGACACCATCGACGAAGTCCCCGAAGGCCAGACCGTGATCTTCAGCGCCCATGGCATCAGCCCGGCCGTGCGCGAACGCGCCAAACAACGCAACCTCCGCATGATCGACGCGACCTGCCCGCTCGTGACCAAGGTCCACGTCGAGGCCCGCCGCTACGCCAAGCAGGGCTGCAAGATCCTGCTCATCGGCCACGCCGGGCACGACGAAGTCGAAGGCACCTTCGGCGAAGCCCCCGACGCAATCACCATTGTCGAATCACCCGAGGACGTCAAGGCGACCCGCTTCACCGCGGAAGACGACCTGGTCTACCTCACGCAGACGACGCTCAGCATCGACGACGCCAACATCATCATCGACGCGATCAAACGCAAGTACCCGCACTGCCGACGCCCGCCCAAGGAAGACATCTGCTACGCGACGACCAACCGGCAGCACGCGGTGCGCGCCCTCGCGCCGCAGGCCGACCTGACCCTCGTCGTCGGCAGCACCAACAGCTCCAACTCCGTCCGCCTCACCGAGATCAGCGAGACGGATGGCACCCCCGCGAAGCTGCTCGATGATGTCAGCGAACTGCAGGATGAATGGTTCGCCGGCGTCAAGACCGTCCTCATCACCGCCGGGGCCTCCGCGCCCGACGACCTGGTCCAGGCGATCATCCAGGCGCTCGTGGATCAGTACGACGGCGAAGTCGATGAGTCCACGCTGGTCGAGGAGGATGTGAAGTTCGCGCTGCCAGTGACGTTGCGGGTGATGAAGCGCGAGATGGCGGGCTAATGGGGGGAGAATGACAGAACAACCCACCAATAAGAAAACGCCCTTCGCGTATACCGCCGCGAAACTGAGTTGGATCGCGCCCATCGTTGTTATGGGTATGAACTATCTGAACCGTGCGGGGAGCAGCGCCCCGGGCGATACCGATCCCGAAACACAACGGCTGGACACTCTCGTTCTAGCCAGTCTCTCGCTGCTGTTTATCCTCTGTGGGCTCGGACTCGCCCTTTTCGCACTCGCCACCATGAAAAAATATGGCAGAGAGCGGATCTACAGCCACGCGAAAGCCGGGCTGATCGCGAATAGCATCATCCTCGCGCTCGCCGGAGCGGGCGTTGCACTTTTCATGCTGACCTGACATTCACGGATGGGTTACTCCCGTTACCCCCCGTCCAGGTCAACGACTTCATCCGGTTCGAGCGCGTCGATCAGCGTGTCGAGGTCGAAAAGCTGGTCCCGGATACGCCGGTCGCTGGTGGTGGCGGCGATCATCTCGATCGACAGCCGTGACTGCTGGCCCGTGATAAAGAGCTCGGCGTCTTCGCACACGATCGGCAGCCGGTGCCCGGGCAGGCCCTCGACCTCGACGCCGTAGCGCCCAGACATCTGGCAGACGACAACACTCCAGCCCTGCGCATCAAGCAGGTCGACGCGCGTCGGGCGGAAGCTGTTGGGATCGATCAGCATGCGCATGCCCAGCCCAACCGGCTCGATGAGGTACTGGCCCTCGTAGAGGAAGACCTCGCTTTCGAGCGTCGGGTCGAGCGCGACCAGCCCAAGCAGGTACGGCATCGCGTCGGGACGAAACGCGATGGGCAGGCGTCGGCCCGGGCTGCCGCCGCGCGGGTCGGCGGCGCTGTAGCTGCCGACATACGCGACCTTGTGGTCGTCGTTGACCTGGTCAAAGAGCCAGTACTGCGAAGCGTTGGACCCGGCCCAGAGGTACACCTTGCTGATCTTCTCGATCGTCAGGACAGTATCGCTCGGCGCGCGGAAGAGGAACTTGCCGTCGCCCGCCTCGCGGCGGATCGTGGTCGACCCGTCGGGCCGGGTCTCCTGCCAGACCATGCGGACGTAGGTGCGCAGGAAGAGCGTCTCGAAGTGCGAGACGGTTGCGTTGTAGCCCTCGGCCACTTCGCGGTAGGTGAGCCCCGAGGTCTCGAGTTGCCCGATCGACGGGTCGTTTTCGGGGACAAACACGGGGGGCGTCGTATCGCAGCCGACGAGTGAGAAGGCGAGCAGCAGCAAGGCGCCCATGAGCGCCAGAGGTTTGGCCGTGCCGTTTTTCACAGGTCCAACTCCAATACTTGGCCAAGCTGCTCGGTGACATCGGCGATCTGTGTGGCGTCGATATGCGGGTCGAGCACCTCGAACTGCATCTCGTCGTTCCACTTGCCAAAGTGCCCTTTCTCGATATCGACCTTGGGGGTAAACAGCCACCAGTCCTGCACGGGCCCGTCGCCCTCGGCGTCCTCGCGGCGGTCGATCCGGTCGTGGCGGAGCAGCTTCTTTCGCAGCAAGATCAGCGCGAGCACGTACCGGAACGCGAGTTGGCGGTCCTCCTCGGTGTCGGCGAGTGAAAGCATGAGTTCCTGGATCGCGGCGTTGCCGACGAGGAGCTTCTTCTTGTCGTTGGGCTCGGGCACAACGCTGCGCCAGTAACCAAACAGGTGCGGCGGGCGGAACCCGGCGTCCCACGCCTCGGCCCCGATGTCGATGCGGATCAGCGGCAGTTCGCCGTTGGCGTCTTTCGCCTTCTCGGCGGGCTTGCCCTCGGCCTCCAGCAACGCGACGCGTTCTTCCTCGGGCGGGTCAACCAGCACCGCGTAATACGTTTCGCCCGGAGTCAGGACGCGCCCCGAGGCGGCACACTCACCGGTCGGGCGTTGGATGTCGTAGGTATTGAGTTGAGACATGTTGTAGTTGCTAGTGGCGAGGGCTTAGGGCCTGGTTTGTTGGGGCGCTTGTGGGTGTAGTCACGAAACAACGGTGCGGGTTCAAATCCGCGCCCGGTTTATGCGAGGCCGAGTTGCCGTTCGGCCCCGGTCACGGTCTGCTCGATCAGGGTCGCGATGGTCATCGGGCCCACCCCACCGGGGACGGGGGTGATCATGCCCGCGTGTGGGGCGACGGCGTCGAAGTCCACATCGCCGACGTTGCCGACGTTGTAGCCCGCGTCCATGACGACGGCCCCGGGCTTGACCCAGTCGCCCTGCACAAAGTTGGCCCGGCCGACGGCGGCGACCACGATGTCGGCCCGCTTTACGACGTCGCCGAGGTCGCGGGTCCGGCTGTGGCAGATCGTCACGGTCGCGTTACGCTCGAGCAGCAGCCCGGCCATCGGTTTGCCGAGGATCGCGGATCGGCCGATGACGACCGCCTCTTTGCCCTCGATCTCGACGTCGTAGGCATCCATCAGCCGCATGATGCCCTCGGGTGTGCACGACGCGAAGCCCGGGTGGCCAAACCACATGTGCGCGAAGCTGCCGAAGGTCACGCCATCGACATCCTTCTGCACCGGGATCGTCTCAAACGCGGCACGCTCGTCGACGTGTGGCGGCGAGGGGTGCTGCAGCAGGATGCCGTGCACCGAGGTATCGTTGCCGAGCGTTTTGATCTTGTCGACGAGCTGCTCGGTGGTGGTCTCAGCCGGCATCTCGACCTTCATCGACTTCATGCCGATGGACTCGCAGCGTTTGCGTTTCATCTGCGTGTAGGTAACCGAGGCCGGGTCGGCACCGACGAGGACTGTCGCGAGGCAGGGGGTAACGCCGGTCTTTTCGATGATAGCCGTGACGCGTTGCCTGGCCTTGTCCATCATCTCGCGGGAAACGCGTTTGCCGTCCATGAGTGTTGCGGTGGTTGTCATGTCGGCATTATAGAAGCGGCCGAGGTGTCGGGGGACGAGGGGCCCGGTGTGGCGCGAACCTATGCGCTGCACAACACTTGGCCCCCTGCACCCTTCCCCCTACACTCCCCCCATGCGAGCGATTCTCCTCTCGATCGGCGACGAACTGGTACTGGGCCAAACCGTGGACACCAACGCGGCGTGGCTCTCGGCCCGGCTGTCGCGTCTGGGCATCCGTACCCTCGAGCACCGCACGATCGACGACGGGCTCGACACCATCGCCCAGGCGATCCGCGAGACGGCGGCGCGCTGCGAGCTGCTCATCATCACCGGCGGACTCGGGCCGACCGACGACGACCTCACCCGCCCCGCGCTGGCGAAGGCGATGGGGGTCGAGCTGATCGTCGACCCGGCAAGTGTACGGGCCCTCGAGGCGTTCTTTCGGGGGCGCGGACGAGACATGCCCGAACGCAACCGAGTCCAGGCGATGCACCCGCAGACCAGCACGATGATCGACAACCCTTGCGGCACGGCCCCGGGGATCGACGCGACGCTGGGGAATTGCCGGGTGTTTGTGACGCCCGGCGTCCCGCGTGAAATGTTTGGGATGTACGAGCGCTCGATCGAGCCGGCCCTCCGCGCCCACGGCGGGTCAGGCCGGGTCATCCTCACGACGAAGGTCAACACGTTCGGCAGCGGCGAGTCCGACATCGCCGAGCGTCTGGGGCCGCTGATGGCCCGGGACCGTAACCCGGTGGTCGGGACGACGGTGTCCAACGGTATCGTGAGTGTGCGGGTACGTGCGGAGTACGCAGACGTTGATGTAGCACAGCGCGAGCTTGAGGCGACCACGGCGGAAGTCGAGCGGCACGCCGGGGCATTGGCGTTTGGCCGAGACGACGCGACGCTGCAGAGCGCACTGCTGGGCGAACTCCTCGCACGCAAGCTGACTGTCGCAACGGCCGAGTCGTGTACCGGCGGGATGATCGCGTCGATGCTGACGGACGTGCCCGGCTCGAGCGCGGCGGTGCTCGGCGGGTGGGTGACGTATGCCAACGCGATGAAGGTCAGCCAACTCGGTGTCCCGGCGGAGACGATCGAAACCCACGGCGCGGTGAGCGAGCCCGTCGTCCGCGCGATGGCGCATGGCGCGCTCGAGCGTGCCGGTGCCGATCTGGCTGTCTCGACCTCCGGCGTTGCGGGCCCCGGCGGCGGGACCGACGCCAAGCCCGTAGGCACCGTCTGGTTCGGCCTCGCCTGGCGCGACGGCGACGCCGTCTACACCGACGCCCGCGTCGCGCACTTCCCCGGCGACCGCGCGACCGTCCGCGAACGCAGCGCGATGTGCGCCCTCCAATTGCTGCGGCTGCACGTCCTGGGCGAAGACCCCGGGCTATTGCGGTGGGCGAAAGGCACGACGACATGAATCACGACCCCGAGAACACGCCCCACCCGTTCGCCCCGCCCCCGCCCGGACGGATCGATATCCACAGCCACGTCCTGCCCGGCATCGACGACGGCTGCACCACCCTCACCGAGTCGATCCAAGCCGTCCGCACCCTGATCGCACACGGCTACAGTGCCACCTTCTGCACGCCGCACTGCTGGCCCACGCTCTACCCCGCGAACACGCCCAAGCACATCGGCATCTGGGTCCAGGCCCTACGCCAGGCGCTCGAACGCGAGGGGCTCGACTATACGCTCTACGCTGGCGGCGAGCTACGCCTCTACCCGGACGTCATCCCGTGGATGCAGTCCCACGGCGTCCCCACGCTCGGCGGCACGCGCTTCGTCCTGTGCGACTTTTGGGAAAAGAAGTGGCCCAAGTGGGCAGACCACGCCTTCGACTGGCTGCTCGACCGGGGCTACACGCCGATCCTTGCGCACCCGGAGCGCTCGGCTACGCTCAAGCATTACGAGCAACACCTCGACCGCTGGACGCAGCGCGGCGTGATCTTGCAAGGCAACTTCCAGTGCTTCACGGGCGAGGCGGGCTTCCGCGCCGACGAACTCGTGCGCAAGTACATGGACGCCGGACGCTACACCCTGCTCGCGCTGGACATGCACCGGCCCGATTCGCTGCCCGGCCGGCTCGACGGCATCGAGGTCGCGTCGCAGGAGTACGGCAGCGAACGCATCGAGGCGATGACCAACGACGCGGTGCGTGCGATGTTCTGGCCCGAGCAGCCCGAGGCCTAGCGTTTTGTAAGTAACCCAAGTGCACGGGACCGGCGCGATAGCTGGTATCCTCCTCGCTCATGCCCGACGCCGACCCCGCCCCCAACAAGCCCCCGCTCTGGCGCAACCTCAGCTTCACGCTGATGTGGACGTCCACCGCCGCCAGCGGCTACGGCGACCGGATGATTATGCTCGGCGCACTGGCGATGCTCGGCGGCCTCGCGGAAAACTCCGACTCCAGCTCCATCCAGGCCTCGACCCAGTTCTGGTTCTTCCTGCCATACCTCCTGTTCAACCTGGTAGGCGGCTGGCTCGCCGACCATCTGCCGCGCAAGTGGCTGCTGCTGGGGTGCGACGAGAGTCGCGGGCTCATCCTGTTGGGCTCGGTGATCGCGCTCGCGGGCCTCACCGGTTCGGCGCAGCTTCCCGAAGACCATGCGTGGAAAGTCTGGGCCACGCTCGCCGGCATCGGCACGTTCGCTGCGGTCTTCAATCCCACACGCAACGCCATCGTCCCGCAGATCGTCAAGCCCAACCAACTCCAGTCCGCCAACGCGGTCATCCTTGTCATCAATGTCGTCGCGTCGATGGTTGGATTCCTCATCGGCAGCCGACTGATCAAACCCGATTCGATCGACTCGGTACAGTTCGGCTTACTAATGGGGGCGCTGTTCTACATCGTGTCCGGGCTTTTCTTCGCGTTCATGAAGCCGACCGCCTCGGTGGACTCGGGCGCGTCCGCCAGCCGGTCCATGCGTCAGGCGGTCGGCTATGCCCTGGCACACCGCCGGGTCTGGGTACTCATCCTTGTCAACGTCCTGGTCTGGGCTTCCGCCGCCGCCGTGTCGACCGGTATCCTCGGCGTGCTGCGTGTCCATCATGGCCTGTCGGGCAAGCCCCTGCTCCAACAGTTCGGCATCATGTTCCCGCTCCTGGGTTTTGGGATGCTGGTCGGTGCCGTGGTCATCATCCTGATCCAGACACGGCGTGAATCTACACTCGTACTGACCGCGGCGCTGATCGGCGCGGGCCTCTGCACCCTCGTGCTCGGCCTGGTCCCGGTGCTCTGGGTCGCATACGCCACATGCTTCGGCGTCGGGCTTTTTGGGAACATCGCGATCATCTCGGCCCTCACAGTCCTCCAGTCCATCTCCCCCAACTACATCCGCGGCCGAGTCATGGGCCTCAACGCGATGATCAACACGATCTTCAGCGTGATCGTCTATGCCGCCATCTGGCAGATGCCCAACGCCGACAAGGGGGTCGTCGTTTCCATGTCGGTCATCGGGCCAATGCTTATCCTCGGCGGTATCATCGGCATGCTCCGCTACCTCCAAGCAGGCCCGATGCCAAGCCGCATGGCCAATGTCTTCTGGCGGCTCACCCGGCTGTTCTGCTTCGCCTGGCACCGACTTCAGGTGACCGGCAAGCACCACCTGCCCAGCGCCGGACCGGTCCTCATCGTCGCCAACCACACCACCGCGATGGACCCCTTCCTGATCCAGTCCGCGTCGGTCCGCATGGTCCGCTGGCTGATGCTGACCAGCTACCGCATGAAGATCGCCGAACCTCTCTGGCGTGCGATCGATCCGATCTGTATCGAGCACAACAAGAAGACCGGCACCGCCAAGTCTGGCATGAAACAGGTCCGCCAGATCGTCGCCGAGCTCAAGAAAGGCGACGCCGTGGGCATGTTCCCCGAGGGCCACCTCCAGTACGACAACCGCGTGCTCAAGCCCTTCGAAGACGGCGCGGCCGTGATGGCCCGGCTAGCGAAATGCCAGATCGTCCCTTGCTGGATCGACGGCACCGTGCTCAGCAAACGCATGCTCCTGCATGTCCTCAAACCCACGCACTCCACCGTCACCTTCGGCCCACCGTTCACACCCGAACCCGGCATGTCGGTCGAAGAACTCACCGCAGAAATTCGCAGACGAATCGTCGAGCTCGGCCCCAGTGAACAGTCCACAGTGAGCAGTGAACAGGGGGAGTGACACATGCCATTGGTCGAACGGTTTGAGGACTTGGTCGCCTGGCAAAAGGCACGTGTACTGACACGCGAGGTCTATGCCATCACTAAGCAAGACGCCTTCTCTCGTGACTTCGCATTGCGCGACCAAATACGCCGAGCCGCTATCTCGGTCATGTCAAACATAGCCGAAGGCTTTGATCGGCGTTCTCGCAATGAGTTCCGGCAATTCTTGTTCATCGCCCGGGCATCATGCGCAGAAGTACGCTGCCAACTCTACATCGCACTCGACAACCATTACATCGACCAACAACAATTCGACAGATTCGCCAACCAAGCATCTGAAATCACCCGCATCCTCGGCGGCCTGATCAAATCACTAGAATAGCCCGACCTGCTCACTGTTCACTACTCACTGTTCACTGAAACCGGAGTTTCCCATGCCACGACCCGTCACCCTCTTCACCGGCCAGTGGGCCGACCTGTCCTTCGAAACCATCTGCGAAAAGGCCGCGTCGTTCGGGTACGACGGGCTCGAGCTCGCGTGCTGGGGCGATCATTTCGATATCGACCAGGCTGCGCGCAGCGACAAGTACTGCAAGGATCGCTGGGAGACCCTCGCCGACCACGGGCTGACGTGCTACGCGATCTCCATGCACCTGGTCGGCCAGGCCGTGTGCGACAACATCGACGAGCGGCACAAGTCCGTGCTGCCCGAGGATGTCTGGGGCAACGGCGAGCCCGAGGGCGTCCGCAAACGCGCCGCTAAGAAGCTCGCCAAGTCCGCCAAGGCCTGCCGACGCTTCCTCAACAACAAGCCCGGCCGAGGCAAGAAAGCAGGCGCGAAAGGCGACGACTTCCCCGGCGTGGTCAACGGCTTCACCGGCTCCTCCGTCTGGCACTCGCTCTACGCCTGGCCCCCCACCGACCAGGCCTACTGGGACAAGGGCTACGCCGACTTCGCCAAGCGCTTTGGCCCGATCCTCAACGCGTTTGACAAAGAAGACATCAACTTCGCGCTTGAGGTCCACCCCACCGAGATCGCCTTCGACCTCGTCACCGCGCAGCGCGCGATCGACGCCGTGAAGGGACACAAACGCTTCGGCTTCAACTACGACCCGTCGCACCTGGGCTACCAGGGCGTCGACTACGTCAAGTTCCTCTACCAGTTCAAAGACCGCATCTACCACTGCCACATGAAGGACGTCTGGTGGGGCCACGGCACGGGCGAGGTCGGCGTCTTCGGCGGGCACACCACCTTCGCCGACCCCCGACGCTACTGGGACTTCCGCTCGCTGGGCCACGGCGACATCAACTTTGAAGAGATCATCGTCGCCCTCAACGACATCGCCTACGCAGGCCCGCTCAGTGTCGAGTGGGAAGACACCCGCATGGACCGCGAGCACGGCGCGACCGAGGCGTGCGACTTCGTCCGGGCGATCGACTTCCCCAGCAGCAACGTCGCCTTCGACGCGCAGTTTGATAACTAAGCACTGAGCAAAGCCAACACGATGGAACGGATTCCACGCGTGACTCAAACCGACGTCCATCATGACCGCGCGGTCGAGCCGCACTTCACTCGCCGCCGCCTGCTGCAATCCGCCGCGGCGACCCTGATCGCACCGGCGTTTGTCGGCTGCGCCGCCAGTCGCGGCGTCGTCGCGCCCGTGCCGCCCCCAGCGTTGCCGATCGCCCCGGCGATCCCCGCCACACCGCCCCCAGCGCCGGGGCCGCTCGCGCTCGACCCGCTGCCCATCGCGACACTCCCCAGCCCCGACCTGGCCGACCACCAGGTCCTCCGCTTCGTCGCCGGCCTACGCCCCTACCGCCAAGGCACCGTCCGCATCGCCCGCGACCGGCTCGGGACACAAACCCTCATCCACCACTACGGCCACGGCGGCGCGGGCTTTACCCTCTCCTGGGGCACCGCCGAAGAAGCCGCCGACCTCCTCCAACCCACCCACACCCCGCCCCAGACCGTCGCCGTCCTCGGCGGCGGGGTCGTCGGCCTCACCACCGCCGTCGTCCTCCTCGAACGCGGCTACCGCGTCACCCTCTACACCCAAGCCATCACGCCACACACCACCTCCGACCTCGCCGGCGCACAGTTCGCCCCCTCGCTGGTCGAATGCGACGACCACGCCCGGCTCGAACGCTGGGTCCGCGCCTCCGCGAAGCGCTTCCTCCCCCTCCGCGGCAAGGACTACGGCGTCTACGAACGCGCCAACTACACCACCGCCAACGCCGCACCCGCCCTACGCAAACTCCCCACCGACCTCTTCCCCACCCGGCAATTCCACCGACTCCCCTTCGCCGGCCCACCCCGCAGCGGACGCGTCCACCAGACCCTCCTCATCGAGCCCCCCGTCTACCTCCCACGCATGCTCCAACGCCTCCACGAACTCGGTGGCATGGTCGAGCGACGCACCTTCGACAACCCGCAAGACATCACACGCCTCCCGCATGCCGCCGTCGTCAACTGCCTCGGCCTGGGCTCGGGCGACCTCTTCCCCGACCGCGCCCTGACCCCCATGCGCGGCCAACTCGTCCACCTCAAACCCCAAGCACTCCCCTACCTCCTCAGCCACGCCGGCTACCTCTTCCCCCGCCACGACGCCGTCGTCCTCGGCGGCACCGTCGAACGCGGCGTCGACAACACCACGCCCAGCGAACGCGCCTGCCAAAACATCCTCAACACCCACCGAAACTTCTTCAGCTAAACCCGCCCCTATCCGCCTCACTCTGCTGCCCCGCCCGGCGTGCCGTCTGCCGCGTCCCCCTCCGCCGCCAACACCCCCGCCCCGCGCAGATGCCCCGCCACCGCCGCCTCGTACTTCGCCGCTTCCTCAGCCGAGGGGAGCCCGTTGTGCCCGCCCGAAAACGGGACCAGCACCCCATTGGGCGCCGCCGCGAGCAAGTCCCGCGCGTGCTGGTACGGGAAGATCTCATCGTCTTGTGCGTGCATAATCAGCACCGGCACATCCAGCCCACGAAACACGCGCGCCGTATAGAACGGACTCCGCACCACGAACGGCGGCACGCCAAACCCCAGCGCCTTCCGCGCCACACTCGTCCCTGTCGATTCCACAATCACCGCCGCGCAAGGCCGACGCGCCGCGAGCTGCGCCGCCACACCGCCCCCGATCGACCGCCCGTGGATCACGACCCGCTCTGGATCAATCTCGCCACGCGTCCCCAACGCCAGGTCATACAGCCCCACCGCATCCTCAACCAGATGCGCCTGCGACGGGCTGCCTTCGCTCCCGCCCGCCCCGCCATACCCCCGGTACTCCTGCAGAAGCACACTCACCCCCAGCGACAGATACAAATCAACAATCGCGTGCTGATGGTCCACCAGCTCCGCGTTGCCGTGGAAAAACACCACCATCGGCCCGGGCTGCTTCACCGAGACGCCCGCCGCCGAGATAAACCACCCGACGCTCGTGCCCTCGTCCGTCTCGAC
Source organism: Phycisphaerales bacterium JB063 (assembly GCA_044439905.1). Classification (GTDB taxonomy): domain Bacteria; phylum Planctomycetota; class Phycisphaerae; order Phycisphaerales; family Phycisphaeraceae; genus JAHQVV01. Next base: position 33,495 of record JBITAC010000130.1, read on the forward strand.
CGTCAGCTTCACCGCGTCCGCATGCACCGGGATCGGCTGCGCCTGCCCCGCCATCGCCGCCGGGAAGATCAGCTTGTGCTGAAACACACAAAGCAGCGTGCAGTACACCACGTACAGCCCGACCACAATCAGTAGGTACGTCATCAGCCGCCGCCGCCAGGTCCGTTTGCGTGGTTGTTTTGCCTGCGTTTCCATCACACGCCCCTTACTCGAAGACCGCCGCGCTCAACGCACCGGCGCTTCCGGCCCGAGCGATCGGCCCGGGTCCGTGCGGTGAACATACCGCATCGCGACCTCCGCCGTCGTCCCGTGCAGCACGATCGACGCCAGCACGATCAGCCCCGACGTCGCCCAGAGGATGCGTGCGCTCGTGTCCATCAGGTTGGTCTGGTTGAGCGCATACGCCAGGTAGTAAAACGTCCCGATCCCGCGGATGCCCAGCCCCGAGATCGCCAGCCGCTCGGGCCAGCGCAGCCCGCTCCCGATCAAGCCGAGCAGCCCCGCGCCGGGCCGAACGATCAGCAAGAACACAAGCCCCAGCAGGATGCCGCGCCAGCTCAACACATCGAACAGCCCGTGCGTGATCGACGCGCCAAAAAAGATCAGCAGCCCCGCCATCAGCAGCCGTTCGATCTGGTCCACAAACGCGTGCAGCGTCTGGTGCAGCTCATGGCTCCGCTCCCTGGACCGGAAGATCATCGCCGCCACAAACACCGCGATAAAACCATACCCGTGCACCAGCTCCGTCGCGCCGTACGTCACCAGCGTGATCGCCAGCGCCACGAACCCGTCGCAGATCGTGCCCGGCCGAGTGAACCGGAAGATCAGCCACGCCAGCCCCCGACCCGCCAACCACCCCATCCCCAC
>JBITAC010000131.1:0-24265 GCA_044439905.1 Phycisphaerales bacterium JB063
CTACCGCCGAGCCCATTCCCGCCGGTGCATAAAAAAAGACTCCCACCCCCAAGTGGGGGCAGGAGCCGTAGGGTCTCGTGTTCCGGGGCGCGGACTTAGCGTCCGCTCCGTCGAGTGGAGCTAACGCACCCCGTTCCTACACGGATAACAGTCAGACACTGGATCACCTCGCTTTCGGGAAGGGGCTAGACCAGCCGTCCCCCGCGTACGGCGGGGCGCCGGAGGATTGAAGGCCGGCGACGTCTCCGCCGACCACAACGCCCGTCGAACCAGACAGTCCGGCCCAACGGTCGGCCGAGCGCTCCACGGCTGCCTGGTTCGGGGTTCTCCCGCCTGGGCACAGCCGCGTCGTTCTCGACAAAAGCATTATCGGCGCGGTGTGCCGAAGGTCAAGAATCAAATGCCGATCTGATTGAAAAATTTGAGAATCGAGACTGGAACTGTCCTCCGACCGATACAATGACATTATGGTCAAACGCGTTGACTACAACCCGACACAACTCGCCGAGTTCTGCACCCGCTATGGGATCGCGCGGCTGTCGCTGTTCGGCTCGGTCCTCCGCGACGACTTCCGGCCGGAGAGCGATATCGACGTGCTGGTCGAGTTTCAACCGGAAACCCGCGTGGGTTACTTCGAGTTGGTTGCGATCGAGTCGGCGCTCGCGGACCTGCTGCAAACCGGTCGAAAGGTTGACCTGCGCACACCGGGCGAGCTGAGCCGGTACTTCCGCGAGGATGTCCTCAAGCAGGCCGAGGTGATGTACGGCGATGCTTGATGATGTCGTCCGGCTACGCCACATGCTCGACGCCGCGACCGAAGCGTGCGCCTACGTGGAAGGGCAATCTAAAGCGATGCTGCTGGACGACACGATGCGAACCTTGGCCATGGTCAAGTGCATCGAGATCCTCGGGGAAGCCGCAACACAAATCTCCGAGCCGTTCAAAGACAAACACCCCGACCTGCCCTGGCAGATCATGAAGGGTCTGCGTAACCGACTGGTCCATGCCTACTTTGATGTCGATATCTCGATCCTCTGGGAAACCGCGACACACAACCTGCCGCCGCTGATCGAGCAGTTGTCTATATTGCTGACTGCATACGATCCAACGTAGTTCAACACCAACCTGAGTCGATGGATTTTAGCTACATCGACCACATGTAAACAGTCGATATGAAACTTTTCGATCGATTCTTGAGTACGCTGGATGGCGTACTACTACGTGTCTTCGGCTTGATCGGCGGGCTCTTTGCCGGCCTGTTGGTTGCCGGGCTGCTGATCTTCACGGGGATCGCAAGGTGGTGCTACTTCCCCGGCCTCGACAGCACCCTGGAAGCGGCCTTGTACTACCTGGGGGTTGTAGTTGCCTGCGGCATCCTGGGCCTGATCGGCGGCGTCCTTTGGCCTAAAGCACTCACGTACTTCATCAGCCCGTTCGTCAATCTACTTCTCAATGACGGCGAGATCGAAATGGGCGAACATCGCCGAAAACGGCTGAAGCGACGAACACCCCCGCCACAATAAGTGGAGGTGGTCCCCTACCGCTTCTTCCCCGTCATGATCTTCCACTTGCGTTTGAAGAGGTCCATGATGTGGTCGACCTCGGTCTGCGCGCTCGGGGTCCACTTGCACCAGTGGATCTCGACCGGGCACTTCGCGCTGCGGAGCTGGTCGCGGATGAAGCGGTTGACCCGGCGTAAGGGGATCTGCTCAATGTGCTCGTCCTTGAGCGGGATCGCAAGGATCGGCTGCTCGGGGTCCGGGATGATGTACGCCATCGCGTCGGGGCTGTCGGGGCCGTAGGTGTGGTGGCCCTCCAGCGCGTACTCGATCGTCCACTGCCAGCCCTGCCCGGACCAGACGACCTGGCGGGAGATGCCTTCGTACTCTTCCATCCCGGCCATGATGCTGTCGAGCGCCTTGCGGTGGGTCTCCTTGATCGGCTCAAGCAGCTGCTCGATCGTGGGCTCGTTCCAGCGGTCCTGCCAGTGGGTCTGCGCGGTGTAGGTCGTCTTGCTCATCGTTTACGCCAAAGCGGTCGTGCGGTCGAGGGGGCCAGCGCCCGGAGACTCGGCTTCAAACCGCCGAGCCATGCATTATACCCTATAAAACAGCATCAAGCAAAAGCAACCCCGCCCGGAACAGCCCCTAAACCATTGCGTTTGCTTGGCTAACGGCTCGTACACCGCCGCCCCCGCCCCCGGGCACCCGCCCGAGCGCCTGGGCATGCTAGACTAACGCTCAACGCCGAGATCGGCCGCCCCTTGCCCCTACCCACGCCCCGAGCGTCGAGGATGGAACCTGATCGATGTCCAGTGAAACACGCCCCGCCACCCCGAACGACGCCGAGTTTGACCCCGCCGGGTCCGTGATCCTCGTCGTCGACGACAACGAACAGAACGTCGAGCTGCTGCAGGCCTATCTCGAGTCGATGCCGGTCGAGGTGCTGACCGCCAACGACGGGGCCCAGGCGCTCGCGTTGATCGAGAACCCCGAGGTCGCGACGCCGGACCTGGTGCTGCTGGATGTGATGATGCCGCGGATGTCGGGCTTCGAGGTCTGCCGGAAGCTGAAGAACAACCCGGAAACCAGCGGGATCGCCGTGATGATGGTGACCGCCCTGAACGAGCTGGGCGACATCGAGCGCGGGGTCGAGGCGGGGACCGATGAGTTCCTCAGCAAGCCCGTCAACAAGCTCGAGCTGCTGACCCGGGTCAAGAGCCTGCTCCGCGGCCGCAAACTCAAGCAGACCGGCGAGCACAAGGACTCCTACATCCGCGACCTGGAACGCATGCTCGAGCAGGCCAAACGCCCCGGCTCGACCTAACGCCGCCGACCCACCGACCGGCCCGGCACCGACCGGCGTCACAACCGCTACAGACCGCAAGGCCTCACGCCCCGCCGCCGACCCCCCGGCCCGCTGTCGTATGGGCTGTGCGGGCTGGCGCGGTTGGCCGCGTTGTACGGCCCGGGTCGCACGGCAACCACGGTTTTTCTGCGTGGGCGACTGAAAAGAACTTGCATCCACTCCGATCTTGTGAAAGCCACACGACAGTGCGTTGTGCGGTGCCCGAGCGTTTGCGTCCCGGGCGGCAAACCAGAGGTGGGGCCAAGAGCCCAGGGCATCCAGGAACGTCGGCCGTGTCACGCGGCGGCACAAACGAGAGGTCGAAAGAAATGAGTCGCATCAACACCAACATCAACTCCCTGATCGCACAGCGCGTCGTGGGCCAACAGAACGCCAACCTGTCTCAGTCGCTCCAGCGCCTGTCGACCGGCTACCGCATCAACCGCGGTGCCGACGACCCCGCCGGCCTGATCGCCAGCGAAGTCCTCCGCGGCGAGAAGGCGTCCATCAGCGCCGCTATCGGCAACGCCGAACGCGCCGACCAGTTCGTCAACGTCGCCGAGGGCGGCCTCAACGAAATCAACGCCCTGCTCGTCGAGGTCCAGTCCCTCGTCGGTCAGTCCGCCAACGACGCAGGCCTGTCGCAGGAAGAGAAGGAAGCTAACCAGCTCCAGATCGACAACATCCTGCAGACCATCGACCGCATCGCCTCCACCACCAGCTTCCAGGGCAGCAAGCTGCTCAACGGCAGCTTCGACTTCCAGGTCACCGGCCAGGGCGCGAACGTCACCAACCTCACCGTCAACAACGCCAAGCTCGACGGCACCAACAACGTCGCCGTCACCGCACTGGTCACCCAGTCGGCGCAGCACGGCACGCTCTTCCTCAGCGTCGGCGCCGCCGCGCTCGACCTCTCCGCCGCCGACGCAGACTTCTCCTTCGAGCTCGCCGGCATCGAGGGATCCAAGAGCTTCTCCTTCGGCTCGGGCGCGACGCTCGCCAGCATCGCCACCCAGATCAATACCTTCAAGGACGTCACCGGCGTCTCGGCCGTCGCCTCGGGCAACTACATCGAGCTCAAGTCCACCGAGTTCGGCAAGGACGAGTTCGTCTCGCTCAACGTCACCAACGCCGGCGGACAGGCCGGCGGCGTGAAGCTCGGCTCGGCACTCAACGAGGCCGCACTCAACTCCGCCGCGGGCACCGCCTTCACCGCGATCACCACCCCGATCCGCGATGAGGGCCAGGACATCGCCGGCACGATCAACGGCACCAAGGCGCTGGGCAAGGGCACCAACCTGTCCATCAACAGCGAGACCCTCGCACTCAACGCCACCCTCAACGCCACCGGCGCAACGACCCTGGGCACCCAGGCCATCGTCACCATCACCGGCGGCGGGGCCAAGTTCAACCTCGGGGCCGAGGTCAACCTCAACAACCAGGTCCAGCTGGGCATCCAGAACGCCTCGAGCACCGCACTGGGCAAGTCCACCCTCGACGGCACGAGCTACAGCTTGAGCGACCTCGCCGGCGCCGGCTCGCTCAACGTCATCGACGGCGACAGCACCAAGGCACAGAAGGTCGTCAACGCCGCCATCAAGGGCGTCGCCACCCAGCGGGGCCGACTCGGCGCGTTCCAGAAGAACGTCGTCGGCTCGACCATCAACTCCCTCAACGTCGCCCTGGAAAACATCTCGGCCGCCGAGTCCACCATCCGCGACACCGACTTCGCCAAGGAAACCTCCGAGCTCACCCGCTCCCAGGTCCTCGCCGCCGCGGCCAACAACGTGCTCTCCATCGCCAACGCACAGCCGCAGTCGGTCCTCGGCCTGCTGGGCTAACACGACACCCCCGGCACCCGCCGGGACAAACAAAAACGACACGCGAAAAGCGGCGGCCTCCGGGGCCGCCGTTTTTTCGTGCGCGCCCCGCGTCCGGGTAACCGGGTTATCCGGACCGCGACCGCGTGGCGGCAGGCCCGCTGGGCGGTTTTATCAAAAAAATCGGTCGTATTGGACGTGTCGTGCTTAAGGCGCGTGCCGGTTGTGACGATTCTGCGGTTGGCCGACGCGGAGGCGTTGGCCCGGGGATCCGGGCGGCTTCCGATAAGTCGCCGGACCCGGATCGGTGTTGCCATCGTGTGATGGGCACCGAAAAAACTCAGGCAGGCAGCCGGGGCCGCACGGGAATGTGCGGCTCGGTCGGGCGACGGACTCCGCGGTACGTCGCCCGGTTCAATCGGCACCCCCCCGTTTGGCAAGGATCGCCGGCGGGGCAAGGTGGCGTGCGACAGGCTGGCTGAGCATCACGGCGAAGGGTTGTCCCCCTAGCCGACAACGCATCGTGATCGGATCGGAGATCTGTGACCATCCAGGCCGGAGGCCTCACCACACAATCGTGACACAGGCAAGCGTGTTCACGGAGGACCCAAACCATGAGTCGCATTAACACCAACGTACAGTCTCTGCTAGGCCAGCGCGTGCTGGGCCAGAACAACCTCGGGCTCAACAACTCGCTCGAACGCCTCTCCACCGGCCTCCGCATCAACCGCGGCAAGGACGACCCCGCAGGCCTCATCGCCAGCGAAAACCTCCGCTCCGAGAAGGCCGCCATCTCCGCCGCCATCGGCAACGCCGAACGCGCCGACCAGGTCGTCAACATCGCCGAGGGCGGCCTCCAGGAGATCAACTCCCTGCTCGTCGAGGTCCAGTCCCTGGTCAGCCAGTCCGCCAACGACGCGGGCCTCTCCGCCGAAGAAAAAGAAGCAAACCAGCTGCAGATCGACTCGATCCTGCAGACCATCGACCGCATCGCCGCGTCGACCAGCTTCCAGGGCACCAAGCTCCTCAACGGCACGTTCGACTTCAACGTCTCCGGCGTCGCCACCACCGTCGAGGACTACCAGATCAACGCCGCCAAGCTGCAGTTCGGCCAGAACCGCGACGTCGACGTCCTGGTCACCCAGTCCGCACAGCACGGCTCGCTCTTCCTCAGCGTCGGCGCCGCCGCGCTCGACCTCTCCGCCGCCGACGCCAGCTTCGTCTTCGAACTGGCCGGCTCGGTCGGGTCCCGCGAGTTCAGCTTCGGCTCGGGCACCTCCCTCGCCGACATCGCCGCAAGCATCAACACCTTCACCGATGTCACCGGCGTCTCCGCCGTCGCCTCGGGCAACTACATCGAGCTCAAGTCCAACGAGTACGGCGGCACCGAGTTCGTCTCCCTCCAGGTCGCCGACGCGGCGGGCCAGGCCGGCGGCGTCAAGCTCGCCTCCGCACTCAACGAAGACGCACTCAACTCCGCCGCGGGCACCGCCTTCACCGCACTGACCAACCCCATCCGTGACAACGGGCAGGACATCGGTGCCACCATCAACGGCGTCCAGGCCGTCACCAAGGGCAAGACCGCCAGCATCAACACCGACTACCTCGATGTCTCCTTCGAGCTGACCGACGCCGGGGCACAGAACCTCGCCGCCATCAGCGCACTGACCATCACCGGCGGCGGGGCACAGTTCAACCTCGGGCCCAACGTCGACATCCTCAACCAGGTCAACCTCGGCATCGGCAACGTCGCCACCCGGAACCTCGGCACCGTCGCCAACGGCTTCCTCGACGAGCTGGGCGCAAGCAAGGCCGCCAACGTCATCGACGGCGACAAGGGAAAGGCCCAGAACATCATCAACGACGCCATCAAGCAGGTCTCCACCCTGCGTGGCCGACTGGGTGCCTTCCAGAAAAACACCATCGGCGCCACCATCCGGTCGCTCGGTGTGGCCTTGGAAAACACCGCCGCCGCCGAATCCGCGATCCGCGACACCGATTTCGCCGCCGAGACCGCAGCCCTCACACGCTCGCAGATCCTCGTCCAGTCCTCGACGCAGATCCTCTCCATCGCCAACAGCCAGCCACAGAACGTCCTGGCACTGCTTGGCTAAACCCAATAGTCACCGGAAATCCGAAACGGACTTCCGATCACTGATGCGAGGCGGCGCTGGCAACCCCAGCGCCGCCTTTTTCATTTCCCAGCCCCCCGCCCCACCCGGGGCCGCGCCCCCCCCGGCACAACCACCCCCTGCCCCACGACCGGTAAACCACGCCAACGCCGCCGAAAAACGCCCAAACCCGCCGCAGACGCCAACACCCCGGCCAGCGGTGGATAAACTAAGACATTCGGCAACACGGGCCCGATACGGTATAAACACGGGCGATCGGGCTGGATGGAGCCAGCCGAGCCGGACCCGACGCTAAGGACGATTGCAATCACAGGGGCCGCGATGGGACTGACAAGGCGACAAGCACTGGCCGCATCCATGGGCGCGATCTTCCTCGCCTCCGGCTGTAAATCACAGCAGTCCACCACCGGCTACCGCCCCGGACCCGACTGGCCCGACGGCTACCCCGCCAGGCCCACGCCCGGCGGCCGGACCACCCTGCACACCCCGCCCGCCAGGCCCGCCGCGCAAACCCCGGCCCCCGCCGCGCGTGCCAACCCCACCGATGTCCAGGCCGTCGCACGCGCACGATGGAGCACCGGCAACGCCGACGCCGGCAACCTCAACCCGATGAACGGGATCTCCAAGCTCACCATCCACCACGAGGGCTCCGGCGTCGTCAACTTCACCAGCTTCGACGCCACCGCCCACCACCTCGACAAGGTCCGAACCTCCCACGTCAACAACAACCACTGGGCGGATATCGGCTACCACTACATCATCGACCGGGCCGGACGCGTCTGGGAAGGCCGAGACCTCCGCTACCAGGGTGCCCACGTCCGCAACAACAACGAAAACAACATCGGCGTCATGACCCTGGGCAACTTCGACCGCCAGAGCCCCACCCAGGCCCAGCTCAACGCCCTCTTCGACACCGTCCGTCGGCTCAAACGGCAGCACAACATCGCACGCGCCAGCGTCAGGTCACACCAGGAAATCAACTCCACCGCCTGCCCCGGGCGAAACCTCCAACGCCACATGGACGCCCTGCGACGCTACGTCGGCTAAACACACGCGACCCACCGACCCGCCTGCGAACCCCACAACAACCCCGAAGCCCACGCTCGCCAGGCGTGGGCTTTTTTCGTCCCAGCGGCTCATCACAGGCTCGGGAAACACCTGAACCCGCGTGCGTAATCGCTCACTGCTCACCACACATCCCCCCCTCCTACCTCTCTGTACAAGCACACCGGACACCCACTCCGGGCGCGCACACAGCGCCACCCACCCGCCGCGGCCACAGCGGCTGCGGATTCATATCGGGCGGTCGTGAAGCCCAAACGGCACGACACCCGACCCGCGATCGCTACAATGCTGGCATGAGCGAAAACACCGACGTACCGGTCTCGGACGACGCCGAGCCAACCCAGGAGCCCGCCCAGGCCGACGCGTTCGAGGATGCCGAGCAGGCGGAGCAGGCCGACGCCGAGCAGCCGACCGCCCCGGTGGTTCTGCCCGAGGACTTGCCGGCGCGGGTCGAGGCGGCGCTCATGACCAGCGAGCGGCCGATGACCGCCGCGCGGACCGCCGAGGCGCTCGGGCTCAAGGGCGCGGGTGCCGCGATCGAAGAGGCGATCCAGGAACTCAACGACGCCTACGCCCGCACCGGCCGCAGCTTCCGCATCGAGAAGATCGCCGGCAGCTACCAGGTCGTCACCCTCCCCGCCTACGCCGACGCGCTCGACGGCCTCAAGCGCACCCGTGAGAACAACAAGCTCAGCGCCTCGCAACTCGAGACCCTCGCGATCGTCGCCTACAAACAGCCCGTCGTCCGTGCCGACATCGAAGCCATCCGCGGCGCCGCCAGCGGCGAAGTCCTCCGCGCCCTCATGGACCGCCACCTCGTCAAGATCGTCGGCCGGGCCGAGGAACTGGGCCGGCCCATGCTCTACGGCACAACCAAACAGTTCATGGAAGTCTTCGGGCTGGGCACCCTCAAAGACCTGCCCGAGGTCGATCAACTCAAACCGGTGGTGTAACGATGTTCGATGTGCGATGTTTGATGTGCGAAGCAGGTCGCGCTCGTTTTTCCGCGATCCTTTTACTGCTGGCGTGCGGCTTGTTTGCTACCGGCTGCGCGGGCGGGTACGTCTTGCAAGGCAAGGTTGTTGAAGGCCCGGTTGCCGAGGTGTTGGTGCTGGATGCGGACGACCCACGTTTTACGCGAGAGAACTACACCGGCGCGGGCGCAACGGTCGAGGCCGTCTTCGAGCCCAGCCGGGGCATCGGCCGTGAACGCCTGGGCCGTTTTACCGCGGACGAGGACGGGCTGTTCTTCGTCCCGATCGACGAGGCGGGCGCGGGCCTGCTGATGTACGAGATCGAACTGCTCGCCAGGCACCGGGGCCACCAGGCGGCGGTCGCGACGATCCCCGTGCCCGGCCGAGGCAAGCGCGTGCTGATCACACTGCCCGTCGGTGCCGACACGCTGCAGCGGCCGACGGATATCGTGGACGAGACGCTGCGCGACGCCCGGCCGTACCTTGAAGGGCGCTAGCGGTGCACGGCCTGGGTCGGCCGTGTGATGCGCGGTCGATCCACACCCTCGCGTTGCTCATGCAGGGCTTGCGGGTCGTGGCGTGTATGGATCGATCCGCGTGAGGTTTGAGGTCGCTTTATGAAGCCACGCCGATCACGCATGGAGGTTGGGCCCACGGGCTTTGCGTACCTGTTCGTGCTGCTGCTGGCGATCGGCGCGGCGGTGTACTCGCAGGCAAACATGATGTACCTCGCGGCCGGGCTCCTGCTCGGTGGGCTCGTCGTCTCCATCCTCTGGGTCTGGGCGGGGATGCGTGGCCTCCGGCTCGAACGCGTCGCGCCCTCGCACGGCGTCGCGGGGGAAGAGCTCGTCCTCCACTACCAAATCGAAAAACGCTCGCGCATGCCCGCCTTCAGTCTCGTCATCACCGAGACCTGGGGACGCGGCACCAAGGGCTACCGCACCTCCGGGCCGATGGCGCACAAACCGCAGCGGCTGCTCGAAAGGCCCACCGGCTGGGTCATGCACCTGCCGGGCCGGCACCAGTGCCAGGCGCAGTCGTCGTGCTGGCCCGCGCGGCGTGGGGTGCTGCCCCTCCAACGCGTCGAGCTCCACACCGACTTCCCCTTCGGCCTGCTCCGACGCGTGCTCATCTTCGAAGAGCCCGGCGAAGTCCTCGTCCTCCCACGCATCCGACGCATGACCCGCCAAGCCATGACCGGCATCGGCCGACTCGACGCAGGCGGGTTCGACCACCTCGACAAGGAGGGCGGCACCGAAGAGTTCTACGCCTTACGCGACTACCGCAAGGGCGACTCGCTCAAGGTCATCGACTGGAAACACTCGGCACGCACGGGCAAACTCCTGTCGCGCGAGCTGACCCAGCCCGTCCCACCCACGCTGATGATCCTGCTCGACCTGGGCATGTTTGCACGCGAGTCGGTCGACGCCGCACCACGCGAGCTGACCGAGGAACAGCAGAAGCAAGCCGACCAGGCCGTCGCACTGACCGCCTCGCTGATCTGCGACGCCTTCATCGCCGGCTACCGCGTCGGGCTCACCGTCAGCGGCGCAGAGGGTGAATCGCTCAGGGCCCACCACTCCCCGCCCCACCGCACCATGGCCCTCGAACGCCTCGCACGCCTGGTCCCCGGCACCGCGCCCGCCATCGAACGCTACACCGGCGAAGCGCCCTCCGTCATCGTCCGGCCCGGGCGCGGCGGCGGGCGCACCATCCGCGCCGGCCGACGCGCCGTCGAACTCTACGGCGACGACCTCGAACGCCTCACCCTCTACGCCAAGCCCGAACACGTCCTGCGCATGCACGCCTCGGGGCCACGCGCGGCCAAACGCAGCAACAAGCCCACCCGCAGCCATGCGACGCCGACGACGCAACTCGTGGGGAGGGCGGACGCATGACCAACCCCGTCGACCAGCGGTTTCGCCGGCTGATCTTCTTCCAGGTGCTCATCGGCATCCTGGCCTTCACCATCGCGGACGGCCAGCCACTGCTGCTGATGATCGTCGGCCTGCTGTGTGTCGCCGCGTGGTTTGTCACCGAGGGCAAGACGCCGCGCGGCCTGCCCCGGCCGATGCTCAACCTCGGCGCGGTCTTCGCCGTCGGGCTCGTGATGCTGGAGTACCGGATCACCCGCGGTGCCCGGCCCGTCGCGCTGGTCGGCCACCTCACGATCGCGCTGCAGGTGCTTATCCTCTTTGGCAAACGCGAGCGCCGCGAGTACGCGCAGCTCGCGCTGCTCAGCCCGCTGCAGATGATCAGCGCGAGCGTCCTGCCCGGCGGGGTCACGCTGATCTACGGCATCCTGCTGGTGGTGTACTGCGCCGTCACACTCACCGCCGCGGTCGCGTCGCAGGCCAAACGCGCCGGCGACCTGGTCTATGAACGCCAACAACGCGGCGCCCGAGGCATGGAAGGCGACCCGCCCCAGCCGCCCGACCCCACGACCGGCGCGCACTACCGGCTGCAGCGACGGTCGGTCATGGTCGGCATCATGGCGACGTGTGCGCTCGTCGCGGTCGCGGTCTTCCTCGTCGCGCCACGCACCGAGCGCTCCCAGTTCGCATCCACCATCACCCAGCCCCCGACCCAGCGGCTCGCGGGCTTCAGCAAGACCGTCGAGCTCAACGGCGGGTCCATCGGCGAGGGGTCGCCCGAGCCGGTGCTGAACCTGAGCGTCTCGATCGACGGGTACAACGTCGGGCACAAGGACATGCACTGGCTGGTGCGCGGGTCGGTGCTCGATGAGTATGACAGCAGCAAGCGTAGCTGGGTCCGTTCGCACTTCAGGACGAGAAGCGATGTGCCCCTGCTCCGCGCGGACCGTGGGATCGCCCTGGCCAACGCGAACGCGGGGACACGTATGCGCTCGGAGGTCACGCTGCGTCGTTTGGCGGAGCACACGGTCTTCGTGCCCGTGCCGATCGATGGGCCCGTCGCTTTGTCGTGGTTCAAGACGCCATCACTCCAGCGTGTTTCGTTTGGCGGGGAAGACCAGCAGATCATCGCGGCCTCGCCGATGAGTTCGGTGCATACGTACTCGATCACGACGTGGGTGCGTGGTGCGCCGGACGTCGGCCCCGCGCACGATGCCCTGGTGCAGAGCCGGCGTAACGCAATCTGGTCCAACCGCCGCGGCCGAACCCTGGGCCAGCAACTGACCCCGGCGGAGCGGGCCGCGTACTCGGACGAAGGCAACGCGCTCTTGCTGCGTTGGGAGCCGGAGCACGATGCGGTGCAGCGGTATGCGCAGACGATTCTTGAGCGGGCCGGGCTGCCGACCGACCTCAGCGACGCGAGCCCGGAGCAGCGGCTGGCCGCGGGCCGTGCATTGTCGGACCACCTGCGCACCCGCTTCCGCTACACCACGAGCAACCCGCGGGCGCAGGCGCGTGACCCCGTCGCGTCGTTCCTTTTCAGCGAGCAGGCCGGCCACTGCGAGCTCTTCGCGTCGGGGCTGTGCGCCCTGTGCCGGACCGTCGGCATCCCCACACGCATCGCCACCGGCTTCCGCGCCAGCGAGTACAACGACATCGGCGGGTACTACGTCGTCCGCCAGTCCCACGCGCACGCCTGGACCGAAATCGACCTGGGCCCCGGCGCCGGCTGGCATACGCTCGACGCCACGCCCCCCGCCGATGTGGACCGGCAGCACCAGACCAGCACCGGCCTGCTCGCCGGCGTGCGCGAGCTGTACGACCACTTCGAGTTCCGCTGGATCAGCACCGTCATCACCTACGACGAGTTTGCGCAAGAAAAAATGCTCGGCGCGGTCGGCGCCTTCGTCACCCAAGGCCCCGACCGCTGGGCCAACGGCTTTGCCGACTGGGCCGACCGGCAGGCGGGCAACGTCGAGCTCGACACCGTGGGCTACGTCTCGCTCGGGCTCTTGAGTATCGCGCTGCTCATCGCGATCTACAGCTTAGCGCGGCTGCTGATCCTGCGCCACCGCCGGATGGTCGCGCTGCAGCTCACCGCCCTGCCGCGGGCCAAACGACGCGGGCTCGCACGCCAGCTCCGCTTCTACATCGCCATGCTCGAAACCCTCGAACGTCACGGCCACGTCCGGCCGCACTGGCAGTCGCCCTACGGCTTTGCGCAGGAACTCGCCCACGACGACCCCATGTGCTTCGACCCCGTCGTCGCGCTCACCGAGTTGTTCTACGAAGTCCGCTTCGGCTACCGCCACCTCGACGAGGAGCGACGCGGACGCGTCAAGGTCCACCTTCGTCGGCTCGAACAGACACTCGCCGAGGCCGCCCGCCTGGCGCGTAGCAAGTAGGCAGGCAGGCGCCGCGGTCTTATCGGCAGGCGCGGGCAGCCGTTGCCGTAAACCGGCCACCAACACCCCGCCGCGGGTAGAATCTGTCTACGCCGACGCGCACCGCGTGATCGAGCGACCTATGCCCTACGCCACCGATCATCTCGAAGAAACCGACGAGCCCGGCACCACCACACCGGACGATGCGCGTGAGCCGCGCCCTAAGCCGCCCCCGCCCAAACGCCCCGAGCTGGCGCCCCCGCCGGCTCGCGTGCGACGCCCGCGCGTCCGGCGTGATGTCGGCACCGCGTGGCTTGTGCTGCTTGGGCTCCTGTTCGTCGCCGCGATCCCCATGCTGATCGACCTGAGCTGGCCCGCGCAGTTCACCCACGACGAAGAACGCGCCGTCGGCACCGCCATCGAGACCTGGCAACGCAAAGCCGACTTCAAGGGCAGCGACAAGGCCCTGGAGCCCTGGGTCCCCGTGGACCTTGGCCGGCTCCGCTACGACCAGCCGCCCGGCGCGACCTGGCTGCACGTCGTCGCGATCTCGGTCGGTCAGGGCCGGCCCACGAACAGCGCTGCGCAGACGGATATCCGCCGCGCGACGGTACTCATGGCGCTGCTGCTGATCGGCTCGGTCTTCTGGGCGGGTCACAACATCGGCGGGCTGCTGACGGGTGTGCTCTCGGCGCTCATTGCGATGACCATGCCGGCGCTGCTGTTCTTTGGTCGTATCGCCGTGCCCGACGTGCCGATCGCCGCGTGGTCGGCGTTGGCGATGGCGGCCGCGCTGTGGGCCATGCGGCCGATGCGGCGAAACCCGTCCCTGCTGCGGCAGTTCCTGGGCTGGCTCATGTGCGGCGCGGCGCTGGGGGCCGTCATGCTCACCGGCGGGCCGATCGCGGTCCCGATCGCCGCGGTCCCGATCCTCGTCCTCGCGATGCTGTGCCCCCACCGCATCGGGCACGCCCTGGGCCTGCTCGCCGCCGTCGCCGTCGCCGCGCTCGTCGTCACCCCCTGGGCCATCTACGTCCACGAGTCCACCCCCGACAGCTGGCAGCAATGGATCGCCACGCTCTCCCCACGTGCGCAGGGCACCACCCTCCTGGGCTACGGCGGCACCGTCCTCTGGCGCACCCTCGCGATGATCGTCCTCACCGGCATCTGGATCGTCTGGCTCATCCCCGCCTGCGTCCTGGCGATGAGCCCGTCCACTGGCGAGCCGCGGCGTCGACTCCTGCTGGGCACCGCGTGGATGCTCGCCGTCGGCGCCCTCCTCGCGTTCGCGCCCGGGCCCGCACGCTACGGCCCGCTGCTGGGCGTCATCGCCCCCGCCTCGCTCGCGCTGGGCCAGCTCATGCGGCACTTCCACGACCTCTCGGGCGAAGGCCGACACGTCCACCTCTGGAGCGTCTGCAAGTGGATCGCCATCGGGCTCACCGCGTTGCTCTCGCTCGCGCTGCCGATCGCCGGCTGGCTGCAGGACGAGCTCCCCGGCGGGTGGCCGATCTACACCTCGACCGGCGAGCCGCTCTTCGCGTCGATGCACGTGGGCTACTGGCTCGGGCTCGCGGCGGTGCTCGGGCTGCTCGCGGCGCTCGCGGCCCGGTTCGCCATCACCAACCACCCCGGCCGTGCCGTCGCCGCCTGGGCGGGGTGGGCGCTCGCCGCCGCCGCCGTCCTCGCCATCCCCCTGGCGCGGGGCCCGGCCCTGAACACCCCCGCCACCGCCGCGCTCCCGGTCAACGCAGCGCCCTAACCCGGTCCCGCACGCCATGCCACCCACCCTCCGTATCCTCGACGCCAACGCCAACCGCGCCCGCGAAGCGTTGCGGGTCATGGAGGAGGCCGCGCGTTTCATCCTCAACCACAGCGAACTCGCCGGCCAACTCAAGCACCTGCGCCACGACCTGGCCGACGCGCTTCGCCCGCTGCCCGACCTGCTCTACCACCGCGACACGCCGGGCGATGTCGGCACGTCGATCAGCGTCAGTAACGAGGGCGAGCGCGGCAGCGCAACGCAGGTCGCCTCCGCCGCGGGCAAACGCCTGACCGAAGCGCTCCGCGCGATCGAGGAGTACGGCAAGCTGCACCGCGCGATGCCCGGGGCGGCGCAGCTTCCCGAGCGCATCGAGCAACTGCGCTACCGTGCGTACGAGCTCGAGCTGAAGCTGGGCCGGGCGATGGGCGCGGGCGAAGTACGGCAGTGGCGTCTGTGCCTGCTGCTGACCGAGGCGTTGTGCCGGGCCTCATGGCAGGACGTGCTCGACGCGGCGCTGCGGGGCGGGGCCGACTGCATCCAGATCCGTGAGAAACAGATGGACGCGGGGCCGCTGCGCGATCGCGTCGCGGCGGTTGTGCAGCAGGCCAGGGGCCGGGCCTCCATCATCGTCAACGACCGCCCCGACATCGCCCTGGCCACCGGCGCGCATGGCGTACACCTGGGCCAGACCGACCTGTGCCCGCGCGACGTCCGCAAACTCGCCGGCCAACAACTCATCATCGGCGTCAGTACCTCGACGATCGACCAGGCCCGACGCGCCCGCGACGACGGCGCGGACTACTGCGGCGTGGGCCCCATGTACCCCACCAAGACCAAGCGCAAAGACACGCTCGCCGGGCCCGACTACCTCCGCACCTACCTCAAGTGGAACAAGCTGCCCCACCTCGCCATCGGCGGTATCGATGCGGGCAACACCGATGCGCTCCGCAGGCTCGGCTGCCAGGGCGTCGCGGTCAGCAGCGCGATCTGCGCGGCCGACGACCCTTATGCCACCACCCGCGCGATCATTACCCATCTGCCCGGCCCGATCGCGTCGCATGTGTAATTGAACTGTGGGCTGATCCGGGGGTCCGGGGGTGATCCGGGCCTACGTCTTGACGACAGCCAGGAATGCCTGTCCCCCGGAGAGTTTGATCGGGGCTCTACTAAAAAACGACCCCGCATTGCTGCGGGGCCGCTCGGGGGGATGTCGCGTTGGGTTGTTGGGTCGCGCGGGTTTAGCGTCGTCGGCGGAGCATGGTGAGTGCGCCCAGGCCGAGCAGGGCGAGCGATCCGGGCTCGGGGACGGGGATGACGGTGAGGTCGCGGACGACGTCCTGGCTGGTGATGTTGCCGACGAGCGTGGCGGTGCCGGTGCTCAGGTCGATGGTGTAGAGCTGGGAGTTGGGGCCGTTTTGCAGGGTCGCGTAGGCGGTGCCGGTCGCGCCGGAGATGTCGAGGCCGAGCTCGTTGGTCAGGCCCGTGACGCCGAGCGAGCCGACGGTTTCGAGTGTGCCGGCGTTGTTGGCGACGGTGACGAGGACGCCGAGTGTCGCGTCGATGCCGTACTGCTGGGTGGAGTCGGGCACGCCGAAGCTGTTGGTGTAGGCGATGCCGGCGATATTGGGGTTGATGCCTTCGTTGACATCGCCCGTGGCGTAGAAAACGGGTGTCTTCTCGACATCGCCGAGGTACTGCGCGGTGTCGCCGCTGATGACGCGGTTGTTGTCGGTGTCGCTGATGATGCGTGCGAACTCGCCGCCCATGAAGGCGGGGTTGAAGTCGAAGGCGAAGCTGGTGCCGGCGAGCGCGGGGTTGGGCGAGGTGTCGGTCAGGTTGCCCACGAGGGTCGCGGCGTAGTTGGTGGTGTTGAGCGTGTAGACGTTGTTGGTGCTGCTCAGGACGTAGACCTGCTGGTCGGCGGCGCGGTAGTCGATGGCGAGGAGGAACTCGTTGCTATCGACCAGGCCGGTGACGAAGCCGCCGGCAACGGAGTCGCCGGGCGTGGCCGAGTCGAACACGGTGATGCTGTTCTGGGTCGTGAGCCCGAGCACGGTCTCGGCGGAGGCGTGGCCCCCAGCGAGTGATGCGGCGGCGGCGGCGATCAGGGCGGATTTGTGCATGATGCGTTCTCTTCCTGGATATGCGAGAGTCGGCGAAACACCCCATGGAAACAATCGAATGGAGGTGGGCCGTCCTCTCGGCAGCGGCCCGGTGGGTCGTTCACCTTGGGTTCGCACCGGCGAGTGCTTTGGATGACCTCAGGCGCGAGAAATCTCAAAATTCTCGATACGCCGGGGCTCAGCGGGCCCTTGGGCACTTTGCAAGACCGATCTAAACCCTGCCTTAGCAATCAATTAGATCGGGCTTAGCCGCCAGACACTGACCGGCAGCCGCCCGCACAACCCGCACAGCTTCACGCCCGTTTGCCCGCTTTGCCCGGAGGCCGCAGGCGTGGCGAGGCGAAAAACGGCGGGCGATTTTCGCGCCGCGGCAGGCCCGGCACGCGGGTCGAGGGCCGGTGGATTCGATACTGCACGTAGTTCGCCGGTACTCAGGAGAACCGCCATGCCATACCGAGCCGTCATCTTCGACCTGCAGGGGACACTGGTCCGTCGGCCCCACGAGCGTGCGATGTTTGACTCGGTGCGCTGCATGGCCGAGGCGCTCGGGGTCGATTCGATCGAGTTCGCCTCGCACTGGTTCCGCCACGGCTCGCACTCGCCTTCGCAGCGTGCGCTGCCTTGGATCGAGTCGAACCTGGAGGCGGTGTGTCTTGAGATGGGCGTCGCACTGGACGTACACACCCGGCGTCGCCTGGCGCAGATGCGTGAGGCGTTGATCCTGCAGACGCTGACGCCGCAGCGTGGCGCCATCAAGGCGCTGACCACGATGCGCTGCCGGGGGATCCGCACCGCGGTGATCGGCGATACGCCGTCGGACTTGCCGCAGCTTTTTCACGAGACCGAGATCGCGAGGCACATCGACGTGTCGCTGCTGTCGTGCAGCTCGGGGTATCGACACGACGACCCGCGTGTGTTTCGCAAGGTGCTCGAGTCGTTGGGGCTGCCGCCTTCGGTGGTGATGTACGTGTCGGGCCGGTGCGACCAGTCGCTCGACATCGCGTCGGCGTTGAAGCTTCGGCCGATCCGGTTTTGCCCGGACCTGATGGTCGACGGGATGCCCGCGCCGCTGTGTGATTACGAGACGCGTGGGACGATGCTGGAGCTGACCTGGCTCGCGACGGGCTGGGGCCGGCAGGAGGTGGCGTAAAGACGCAACGTCAAAAAAACCGCTTGCGGCTTAGCGTGTCCCCGCGTGTCGCGGGTGGTTGGCGCTAAGCCGCAAGCGGCGGGGGCGAGTGGATTGCGTGTGGTTTTACATGCGGTTGGCGGCGCCGGGGGACTGCGGGTTGCCGACGAGCTCGTCGTTGGTCTCGAAACGCTTGAGGGCCCGCAGGAGCTGATCGATCTGCTGCACGGGGTTCATGTTCAGCAGGCGTCGGCGCAGGGCGTTGACGGTTTCGAGCTCCTCGGCGTTGGTGATGAGCTTGTCTTCGTTCCGGGTGCCCGAGGCGGCGAGGTCCATCGCGGGGAAGAGGCGCTGCTCGGCGATCTTGCGGTCGAGGATGAGCTCCATGTTGCCGGTGCCCTTGAACTCTTCGAAGATGACCAGGTCGCCCCGGCTGCCGGTATCGACCAGCGCGGTGGCGATGATGGTGAGGGTGCCGCCCTCCTCGAACTTGCGTGCGGCGCCGAAGAGCTGCTTGGGCACCGCGAGCGCGCCGGCGTCGAGGCCGCCCGACAGTGTTCGGCCGGTGCTGGCCATGCCGGGGCAGGTGTTGAACGCCCGGCCGACGCGTGTGAGCGAGTCCATCAGCACGACGACGTCCTTGCCCTGCTCGGCCTGTCGTTTGCAGTGCTCGATCGCGGCGATGGCGAGGCCGCAGTGCCGCTCGGGCGGGTGGTCGTTGCTCGATGCCCAGACGGTGCACGGGACGTTTCGGCGGAAGTCCGTGACTTCCTCGGGGCGTTCGTCGACGAGCAGCGCGATGACTTCGACGTCGGGGTGGTTGTGTCGGATGGCGAAGGCGATGTTCTGGAGCAGCGTGGTTTTGCCGGCCTTGGGGGGCGAGACGATCATGCCGCGTGTGCCGTAGCCGATCGGGCAGAACAGGTCGATCAGTCGACACGCCGGCGGGCAGCCCGGGTACTCGAGCTTGAGCCGGGGCTCGGGCATGATCGTCGTGAGGTCTTCGAACTTGGGTGTCTTAGGGTACTCGGCGGGGTCCTGGTCTTCGACCTTGAGGACCTCGCTGACCCGGCGGGCCTTGGGGTCGATGGCGAAGTACTTGGCCTTCTTCTTTTTCTTGGAGCGCTGCTGGTTGCCTTGGTTGCCGCCGCCGAAGTACTTGCCCAGCGAGCACTCGACCATGACACCGGGGCGGAGGTCATAGCGTTCAACCAGGTGGCCGGGCACGACGGGGTCGGTGGGGTAGGAGAGGAAGGTGTCTTTGAGCTGGCGGATTCGGCCGTCGGACTTGGGCCCCTGCTCGTAGATGCCGGTGACAATCTCGGGCGGGAGCTGTTCCTGCTGCTTTTTGGATTTGGACTCGTTTTGCGGTTGATTTTGCTGGCCGTTGGACGCGGCGTTGTCGCCGGATTGGCCCTCGGCGTTGGCGGCGTTTTTCTTGCGGCGTCGGCGCGATCGGCGTCGGCGTTTGGACTTGGTTTCGCCTTCGCCGTTGTTGTTGGCGTTGGCGTTGTTACTCGCGTCGGCTTGACCCGCGGGGGCGTTGTCGGGCTGGGGCTTGCGGTTGCCGTTGGGCTCGTCCGCGGGGGCGCTGGCCTGGGGAGCACTGCCGTCGGCGCGGGCGGCGTCGGGCGGGGCTTCACCGTTCGACTCGGCCTTCGACTCCGGCTTGGCCTTGGCCTTGGTCGTCGTTTTTTTCTTGGCGACCTTTTTCTTCTTCTTTTTCTTGGGCTTGGCTTCGCCGACGTCACCGCCCTCGGCCTGGGCCTTCGCGGGCGTGGCTTTGGCCTTAGTGGTCTTGGTGGTCTTCTTGCGTTTGGTGGTTTTGACCTTGCGTTTACGCTTGGGCTTCTCGTCGCTGGGGGGCGCGTCGGAAGTCGTGGCGGCGGTCGGGTCCGTGTTGTCTGGGCTCATGCCTGGGTCCCTGAGGGCGGATCGGTGGGCATCCGCCGGGGCGTGGCGTCCTGCTAAAAGACGCGTAGAAAAGAAACGGGGCTGGGTCGTCGCGATCGCCAGCGGGTGTGTCCCGACCGGCCGCCGAGGGCGGGCAGGGGGCTGTCGGCCTGCTGCGGTACCACGCTCAGGCGGCACTCAGACGGACAATCGCTGGATGGTGGATCAATGCTCCGCGGGGGCGGTAGTGACGGCGGTATTCTCCCTCACGTCGGATGGGGCCCTCCCGGCCCAGCACGCGTCAGCCGTCACGTTGTGGCCACGGACACCCGGTCACCTGACAGGGTGCCGCAGGTTCGAGTCGGCCAAGCCGAGCTCTGGACCTACATGCGGCATCCTGTATGTGCCACACGCGGTCGTCTGCGATTGGAGGGGGCGACGAGGGACGGCCAAGCCATCCGTCATCTACACCATTATTACCCACATCGGCCGCACAAGGCAAGCGGTTGAGGAGATATCCACACCACCCGCCGCCCCTCCCAAGCCCGTCGCCCCCGATCAACCGGACGAACAGGTTGACATGCGTACCCTCTATAATGATAATTTGTTTTCATTAGAGGGCCCACCTGCCCTCCCGCCGGCACCGGCCCCCCTTCGCGAGCTTACCTTGCCTCTACCCGCCCTCCTCGCCGTGTACTGCCTGGCCATCATGGCCGCGTCCCTCCTGGGTGGCTGGGTGCCCCTGCGGGTCCGGCTGACCCACAACCGTCTGCAGATCGCCAACTCACTCATCGGCGGGTTCATGCTCGGCGTCGCGCTGCTCCATCTGCTCCCCCACGCCCTGCTCCACGCCGAGCCCGGCCCCATCACCCTCTGGATGACCGCCGGCGTGCTCACCATGTTCGTCCTCGAACGCCTCTTCCACTACCACCAGCACGACATCCCCTCCCACCCCGCCGACGACTGCGACGAAGACGACCCAGGCCACAGCCACGACCACCACCACGACTGCGACCACACCCACGAAGACCCCGCCGCCCCCCACTACGAAGGCAAGACCCCCAAGCTCTCCTGGGGCGGCGCGGCCGTCGGGCTGATCCTCCACAGCGTCATCGCCGGCATCGGGCTGGGCGCCGCCATGAAAGCCGAGCACGCCGCGATCGCCTGGCCCGGCTTCGCCATCCTGCTGGTCATCGTGCTCCACAAGCCCTTCGACTCGATGACCCTCCTCGCACTCGTCGTCAAGGGCGGACACTCCCACCGCAAAGCGCACATCATCAACGCCCTGTTCGCGCTCGCGGTCCCGCTGGGCGCTGCGCTCTTCCTCTTCGGCATCGCCTCCAGTTCGGTCGAACACAGCGCCGTCGTCAGCTACGCGCTGGGCTTCGCGGCCGGGGTGTTCCTGTGTATCGCCCTGTCCGACCTGCTGCCCGAGTTGCACTTCCACCGCCACGACGCGGGCAAGCTCACCGCCTGCCTCGTCATCGGCCTCGCGCTCGCCTGGACCATCAATCACTACGAGATGAAGAACCACGACCGCATCCCCGCCGGCGTCGAGCCCGGACACGTCAACGAAGACGGCACCTACGACCGCGATCCCGACGTCTACCCCCCCGACGGCTGGCACCCCCACGACCACGACAAGGACGGCGTGGTGGACCACTAAGACAGGGCTGCGCCAGTGCCCCCATGCCCCCCATGCCCATGGTGTTGCCGTAGGCAATACCGTGGGATACCCTGCCCCCATGCCCACCCCAGGCACCCGCTGGTACCACATCACCTTCTCAACCTACAACAGCTGGCTCCCCGGTGACCCGCGCGGCTTCCGCAGCAAAGACCACAAACTCCACTCCTCAGGCGACCACCGCAACCCACCCCCCCAAGGCGAACACGCGGGCTTGCATGCGTACGCCAAAGCAGACTCGGGCCAACCGGTCTGGCTCGACAACGACGCCAGATCGCTCGCGGGCAAAGCGGTTCTTCGCAATCTCGAAAAGCAAAAGCATTCGGCCCTTGCCATCGCCGTAGGCAGCAACCATGCCCATCTGCTGGTCCAGTTGCCCGTGTCCAGAACCACCGTCAAAGAAGCCGTCGGCAGGGCCAAACTCTCGGCCTCGATGAAGCTCAAACGTGTGATACCCGGGCGGGTCTGGGCTCGTGGTTGCAATATCAAAGCAATCAACGACGAAGAGCACCACCGAAACACGTTTGCCTACATTGACCGCCACCGCGATGAAGGGGCGTGGGTGTGGACGTTTCGGGATGGGCCGATCGAGGACGATATACCTTTTTAGGGTTGCGATGATCCCGCGGCATTGCCTACGGCAACGACGCGGGCATGGGGGAAATACCACACCCATTCCGATAGATCACCCATTTTGATACAGCACCTATGCCCGCGTCGTTGCCGCAGGCAATGCCGCGGGATACCAATCCCCCTACAATACACGGCTCATGACCGTGAACCCCACTACCGCCGAACCCGCCGCGACGCCCGACATCCATACCGTCGCGTTTGTCTCGCTGGGCTGCCCGAAGAACCTGGTCGACTCCGAGAAGATGCTCGGCCTACTCGCGGAGGACGGGATCACGCCCGTGCCCAGCGACCTGATGGACGAAGGCCAGGCCGACGCCGTGGTCATCAATACCTGTGGGTTCCTTGAAGCATCCAAGATCGAGTCGATCGACGAGATCAACCACGCGTCCGAACTCAAGAAGCAGGGCAAGGTCAAGCGCGTCATTGTCGCCGGCTGTCTGGTGCAGCGTCACAAAGCGAAGATGCTCGAGTGGTGCCCGGACATCGACGCGATGATCGGCGTGTTCGACCGCGACCGCATCACCACCGCCGTGCGCGGCGCGGACTCGACCGGCGGTGCGGCTTCAGCCGCACTGAAAGAAACCTCCATCGAGCTCCCCGTCTACTCCTCGATCGCCACCAACGCCACCATCGCCAAGCAGCACCGCGCGATCCAGGGCGGCACCGAACTGGGCTACTTCGAAGCCGACAACGCACGCCTCCGCCTCACGCCCCGCCACTACGCCTACCTCCGCATCTCCGAGGGCTGCAACCAGGGCTGCGCCTTCTGCACCATCCCCAGCATCCGCGGACGCATGCGCTCCAAGCCCGTCCCCCGCATCCTCGAAGAAGCCACCGAGCTCTTCAACGACGGCGCGTTCGAGCTCTCGCTCATCGGACAAGACACCACCAGTTTCGGCGAAGACACCGGCTACAACGCGGGCCTCGCGGGCATGCTCACCGAACTCGACAACCTCGCCAAACAGCACGGCGGCGCATGGCTACGGCTCATGTACGCCTACCCGTCCTGCTTCACCGACGAGATGATCGACACCATCGCACGCCTGCCCTTCGTCCTGCCCTACATCGACATGCCGCTGCAGCACATCAACGACACCGTGCTCGACAACATGCGACGAAAAACCTCTCGCAAACTGATCGAAACGCTGCTCGAAAAACTACGCGACCGCATCCCCGGCATGACCATCCGCACGACCTTCATCTCCGGCTACCCCGGCGAAACCGACGCGCAGCACGACGAGCTCGTGAAGTTCGTCCGCGACTTCGGCTTCGAAAACATGGGCGTGTTCCCCTACTCCCCCGAGCCGGGCACCAAAGCCGCCGCGTCGTTCAACAAAGGCAACGCGATCCCCGACGACGTGATCGACGCCCGCATCGATGAGTTGATGCGCACCCAGCAGGAGGTCGTCTTCCAACGCAACGCCGACCTCGCCGACAACGCCGTCGAGTTTGATGTCCTGATCGACACACCACACACCCCCCACCCTGACGACCACGCCGCACACGCCGACGCTGAGCCGCGAGCGACAGCGAGTGGCGAAGCGTCGGGTACCCCGCGCGCCCCCTTCCGCTACACCGGCCGCACCTACCAGCAGGCCCCCGACATCGACGCCGTCACCTTCGTTCAGACCAAGCAGACGCTCGTCCCTGGTGAACTGGTCCGCTGCCGCATCACCGGCCACGCCGACTACGATCTCATCGCCACCCCGCTCGAAGACCTCAACAAAGACATCCGCCTCCCCCTGGCGTAGCGTTCCCGATCACTTCACCGCTCGCGCCGCGCGAAGCCCGCCGAGGCCAACGCGGGGCTCTACGCGATGCGCATTCTTCGTCCCGCTCGGCGATTCCAACCCAGCACCCCACCTGCCCACTTTTCAGGCAGCCCGCATAGCCAACCCCACGGGCGCGCGTTAGAATGCGCAGCCCGTTTCAGGGATATCCC
>JBITAC010000132.1:0-34611 GCA_044439905.1 Phycisphaerales bacterium JB063
CCTCGATTCACAAAAACCTCAAGCAACTACAAACGCCCCTCGACCACACCCCCTGCCACTGGCGACCCCCCACCGCCTCCGCTAGAATAAGACCTAGCGCAACTGCGGGCGTAGCTCAATGGTAGAGCGTCAGCCTTCCAAGCTGAATGTTGAGAGTTCGAGTCTCTTCGCCCGCTTTCGGATGTGACGGGTTCACTTTGGCGGGGCGTACTTGGGCCTGCCTCACGGTCGGTAAGCCTGTTTTCGTGAAGTTACGCTCTCGCCTCCGTTCACTTCCCTAGCGCATCCAGGGGTTGCTTTCTATCGCATCGTCGGCCCGGGATGGGCCTGACCAGGTGAGTTCGAAGTCGCCCGTGGTTTCATTCGCTTCAGTATTCACATGCAGCAGGATCGGGTGCAGACCTGCTTCCAGGTGGACGGTGGCGGTGTAGGGCTGATTCGCGGCGAAGCGGTGGTCGGCGTCGATCAGTGTGGCACGGTGGAGACGCAGGACGAAGCGATTGGGGCTCGTGAGGCGGAAAGTGTATTCGCCGGCTTCGTGCGCCAGGAAGTAGCCCGACAAGACCTGCGTGGTTGGCTGATCGGTATCGAGCAGGGCCGGTCCATTGACCTGCTCGGTATGGATCGGCTGGGCGTCGTCAAGACGAGGGACGTAGCGGGTTGCACGGGCGTAGACCGCCAGGTTGAGGCCTGCCTGTGTAGCGTCCGACTCAACCGCGGGGATCGGGGTGTTGTCGTAGGGCCTTGGGGCTGACGGGTTGGGTCGACGACGGCGGAGGACCTCCGCGCGTGCCTCACGTAGTAGCGTTTGCAGGCCCGGCTGGTCGGCGAGATTGGCCGTCTGTTTCGGGTCTTCCACGATGTTGTAGAACTCGAAGGCGTCGTCGTGTGATTGGATGTTGTAGCGGACCGCGATGTAGTCGCCGAGGCGGATCGCCTGCATCTGGCCCCGGCGTCGCCCGGCATGGGTGCGTTCGAAGTCGGGGTAGCCGGGCGTTCGGCCGTTGACCTCGTACTCGATGTAGATGTTTGCCTCGGCCTGTTCGCCATGGCCGGTCATGGCGGGGAGCACGGAGACGCCATCGCTGCGTGCCGGGACGTCGATGCCTGCGATGTCCGCGAAGGTCGCGAGGTAATCGGCGAAAGTCAGCGGGGTATCGCTGAGCGTACCGGCCGGGATCATGCCGGGCCAGCGTACGATCGCGCCGGTGCGGATGCCGCCCTCCCAGAGGTCGCGTTTGATGCCGTCGAATGGGCCGTAGCTATGGAAAAACTCCGGGCTGTAGGGCATGCCATCGAGATACGACTCGCGGCTTGGGCCGTTGTCGGTGGTAAAGATGACAACCGTGTTGTCATCGATATCGAGGTCTTCAAGCAGGGAAAGCAGATCACCAACAGAGTCGTCGATTCGACGGACACTGTTGGCGTACCGGCGGTACTGCTCGGGCCAGTCCTGGTCCGCGTAGTCCGGGTGGACCCAACCGTCGTATACGCCGGTTGCGGTGTTGAGCATTGCGCCCGGCTCTCCGCGCCACTGCACTCCGCCGTCCAGCCCGCCGCCTTCGGGGTAGGCGCACGGCGGGTTCTGCAACTTCGCGTGGGGCGTGTCGTAGGCAAGGTAGACGAAGAACGGCTGGTCGGGAGAATCCGTAACGTGGTCTACGATCCACTTCTTTGTCCTGGCGGTAAAGAGGTCCGTGGTGTAGCAAAGCGCCAGTTGCTCCGCGATGTTAGTCGATCCGTCGTAGAGTTCCTTGCCGTCTTCAAGCGGGTAGTGCATGTGCCCATCGCGGTGACGGATGTAGCCCAGGAAGTAGTCGAAGCCACGATTCATCGGGTGGGCGGGGAACAGGTGGGGTACGCCGGGCTCGGCTTGTCCTTGGAGCCCCCACTTGCCAAACGCGGCGGTCGCGTAACCCGCCTCGCCGAGGACCGATGCGAGGGTGTGATTGTCTTCGAGCGCCTTGTCGAACTGATTGTTGCGGACGTTGGCGTGGCCTTGGGTAACGCCGAGCATCAGCGACGCGCGCGAGGGGGCGCAGACCGGGGCCGGGCAGTAGGTGTGGGTCATCCGCACGCCCTGCTGCGCCATCCGGTCGATGTGTGGGGTCGCGTGTGCGGGCTGGCCTGCTTGTGCGCGTTCGTTTTGCCAGAAGACGCCGACGTCCCCATACCCGAGGTCGTCGCAAAAAACCAGGATGATGTTTGGCGGCTGCTGGGCCTGGGCGGGCCGGCTGTGGCAACCCACGCACAGCACGCAGGCCGCGAGAAGAAGGGTCAGAAAGTTACGCATCAGCATCTCCGCCTAGGGTCTCTTGGTTCATGGGCACTGTCCCGACGACTGCCTGCCCCACCCGCCGCCGCCGGGGGTGATGACTTCGAGCGATGACTCGGCTGGGAGGTCGCGGGTACATTTCGCGGGCAGGGTTTCGCGTCTGCCATCGGGATGAATAAGTGTATTCGTACCGGCCAGACCGGGCGATCCGCCGCAAAGCCCGTAAGGCCTTCGTATCCGTCGCTCGGTGAGGAGCGTCACGGTAACCGGTGTCATGAAGTGATAGACCCGGGCGACGCCGTGCCCGCCGGTGTGTTGGTCGCTCGCGGTCGGCAGTACGTCGGCTAATGCGTAGCGTTCGATGCGCATCGGGTAGGCATGCTCGAGCGCCTCGATCGGCGTGTTGTGCGTGTTGGTCATATGGGTCTGCAGCGCATCGCCGCCCGGGCCCGAGGGGCCGGCCCCCGCGCCGCCCGCGATGGTTTCGTAGTAGGCGAACGGCTGGCCTGTCGCCGGGTGGGTCCCGCCGATCGTGATGTTATTCATTGTCCCGCACGACGCGGCGGGGACGCGGCCGGGCGCTGCCTGCGCTAAGGCACCAAAGACAACATCGACTAAACGCTGTGACGTCTCGACGTTGCCCCCAGCGACTGGTGCAGGATAGACCGCGTCGACGACCGAGCCGGGCCGGGTGATGGTTTCGATCAGACGCATCATCCCGCCGTTTCCGGGCAGGTCCATCGAGGCGAGACACCGGAAGCAGTAGTCCACCGCCGAGATGGCGATCGCGCGCACCGCATTCACCGGGCCGGCTACCTGATCATCGCTGCGGGTGAGATCAACCGTTGCGTGGTCGTCTTTGATGGTGAGTTTGCATCGGATCGCGATATCGGTGTTGCCCTGGCCGTCGTCTTCGAGATGGTCCTCGAAACTGTAGATACCGTCCGGCAACTCGCCAATAACACGGGCCATGATGCGTTGGGCGTAGTCCTGCAACTGCTTCCCACGCTGGGCTACCGTATCGAGTGAGTAGACCTCGACTAGTTCGGTAAGCCGCTGGACGCCGAGCGTGAGCGCTGCGGATTGTGCCAAGAGGTCGCCGCGCCGCTCGTCGGGTGTACGTGATGCATCGGCGATCCAATTGACCGTGTGACGATCCATGCGGCGTGGCGCGATACGTAGGCCTTCGTCATCAATATGCCGGCCGATCGGGAGCGACCCGGGCGTGATCCCGCCGACGTCGGCGTGGTGTGCGCGATTGGCGACATAGAAAGCGGGCCGTTTGGGACTAGCAGGCAGAACGACGGCCTCCACCACGGTGATATCGGGCAGGTGTGTCCCACCGGCATACGGGTCATTGAGGACAAAACGGTCGCCCGGACGCATGGTGGTTGGGGGGAAAGCATCGAGCACCGCACGCACCGACAAAGGCGTCGAACCGAGATGGACCGGGATATGGGCCGCTTGTGCAAGCATCTCGCCGTCCGCATCAAACAAGGCGCACGAGAAGTCCCGCCGTTCTTTGATGTTCGGCGAAAACGCGCTGCGCATGAGGCGTTCGCCCATCTCCTCCGCGATCGACGCAAACAGATGCCGAAAGACTTCCAACTCGATCGGGTCGCCACGATCCGGGTCGCGATCAGGATTAGCATCATCGTGTAACGGATAGTTGCCCATCGGCAAGCACCTCCATGCTCCACCCGCGCGGGATGATCGTCGTCGCGGCATACTCCTCCACAATCATCGGCCCCGAAAGTACTTGCCCCGCTGCGAGGGATGCACGCGGCCAGCACGCCCACTGCGATTCGCCGCCATCATCCATTACCGGCACATACCTCATCGCAGTCTGATCCGATGGTCGTAGGTCAGCGACCGCACCGGGATGGATCGAGGGTGCCGGGCCTTGCGCCTCGACACGAGCGGTCACGATCTCGATCGCTCGGCCCGGCAACGCATAGCCGTAAAGCCGCTCGTGCTCGGCGACGAACAACGCAGCGCTATCGCCGTCGTTGCAATCCACCGACAACTCGTGGGACTGCCCCGCGTAGCGCATATCAAGACGATGCGTCAGGGTCTGGTCTGTTGCGGAGACACCATCGCGGGCCAACGCTTCCTGGCTCATGGATGCCAGTGCTTGCATCGCGTCTTGCACGGCAGGGATCGACTTCGGGTCCGGGTAGCGTCCGGCGTGATCAGCCGACAGGGAGGTGATCACACTTCGAGCGAACTGATAACGCGGCGGTGCAGCGAGCATACCGACGGCGCTGAGCAGGCCGCCGTGACGCGGGATCAAAACACGGGTCATGCCTAACGTCTGCGCGAGGCGACAAGCGTGCAGACCGCCCGCACCTCCGAAGGCGAGCAGCGTGAAACGACGCAGGTCGTAGCCCCGCTGTACGCTGATCGCCTTAGTCGCTCGAGCCATCGCGGCGTCGGCGATCCGTAAGATGCCGTGCGCGGCTTGTTCAAGTGACAAGGAGAGTTCCTCTGCCAGTCGGCCGACGGCCCCCACCGCGGCTGCACGCTGGATCTGCAGAGAATCTCCCAAGGCCCGGCCATCGACGAGATGTCCCAGGACGACATGCGCATCGGTCACTGTCGCGACAGGTTTGGCCGGGTCTTGTCTGCCGTAGCAAGCCGGCCCCGGCACGGCACCCGCAGACTCAGGCCCAACGCGCAGCGCCCCGCCCGCATCACGCTGCGCGATCGACCCGCCCCCCGCCCCAACCGTGTGGATGTCGATCATGGGCAGGCGTATGGGTAGCCCCGCGATCTCCGTATGCGTGGTGCGTGTCGGGGTGCCTTCGATCAGTGTCAGGTCTGTACTCGTCCCGCCCATGTCAAAACCGATCGCGCGATCGATCCCCGCGGACTTCGCCATCGCCCACGCCCCGATCGCCCCACCGGCGGGGCCCGAGACCACCGTCTCGATCGGACGGTCGCAGACCACGCGGGCTGGCAAGGTACCGCCCGCGCTGCCCATGATGCGCAGCCGGTGGCCACCCAGGGCTTGATCCAGCTCGCCCAGGTAGCGTGACATCACCGGCGCGACGGCGGCGTTCGCAACACACGTTGCCAAACGCTCGTACTCTCGCACCTCCGGCAGCAACTCGTGCGATACCGTCAGATGCACGCCTGGCAACACCTCACGCACGGCCTTGGCGACCATCGCTTCATGCTCAGGATTAGCGTAGCTATGTAGCAAACACAACGCGATCGATTCGGGATTGAGCCCCCTGATGCGCTGGATGGCGCTGGCCAGCACCTCGCGCGACAGCGGTGTCTGAACCGAGCCATCACTCGTGACCCGCTCGCAAACCCCGGTCGTCATCGCCCGCCCGACCTTAGGGGCTGCGCGTCTGGGCACGAGAGAATACAACTCGGGACGATTCTGCCGGGCGATCGCGAGGATGTCTTCAAACCCCTCGGTTGTCACGATTACCGCCCGAGCGCCTTTGTCCTCAAGCAGCGCATTGGTCGCGACGGTACTCCCGTGGACGATCGCGGGCAGAATCGTTTCGTCGTGCTGGTCGGCGCATTCTGATAGCAGATGCGCGATCCCGCCCAGCACCGCTTCGCCCGGGTTGTTGGGGGTGGATAAACGCTTGTGTGTCGCGCGGATCGTACCGAGCGGATCGGCCAGTACGAGGTCGGTAAAGGTGCCACCGGTGTCCACTCCGATCCGCCAGTGTTGTGAAACTTGGGGCATGGGCAGATTGTAAGACACTCGCGTTTAGCGGGTTGATGCTCTGGGCGACGCCCCCAGCAGCAGCCGGACCGCGAACGTCGCAAGCCAGTGCTCCCCCGTATACGCGCCGCTATGTACACCCGCTAGGCCTGCGTTTGCATGTCGCCTGGCGATCTCCCCGAGTCTTTGATGTTCAGGCGAATCGGGATCAAAAACCTCGGCAAGCCGGGAGAGGACGCGTGCCCGTTCGAGGTTGAGCCCATGCAGGTGCGCGAGCTTGCCGTCCGTGTTGTCCACGCATTCAACGGGTTGTGCGAATGGGCCCAGGTCACCCCCTGCCTCAAACAGCGCGGGCCAGAACCGGCGCAGCCAAAGCCGAAAGTCCTCGGCCGGCAATACCATCCGCATCAGTCCCGTCACACTCAGGCCCGGCGAGTGGAAGTCATAAGGCCCCTGCTCATAGTGCCAGGGGTAGTCTTGGTCGTGGCTGAACCATTGCATCGCAGCGTCGCGCACCGTACCGCTCAGTTCGCCTTCGCACTCGGCCTCGAGCATCAACTGCATCGCGAACGCGGTGTCGCCATGCTGCCCGATCCGCTGCGGGGCTCGCATCCGTGCGAGCATCCCGGGCACTCGGTCGGCCAGCGTGTCGGCCAGTGGTTTCAGCGCGGCCGCGGCCGTGCGATCCCACCGCCGGACTTCCGCCTCAAGCGCGAATAGCCAGGCCCAGCCGTAGGGCCATTCAAACCCGGCGTTCGGGTCGCGATGGAAAAACGCCGTCTCAACCGACAGCCGATCGTGCGCCAGATGCCGACGAAGGACAGACTCCGCCTGTTCTGACACCGACGCAGAGAGGGCCCCTGCACGAAGCAGACGCACCAGCAGCCAGTGCCCGTGAACGGCCGAGTGCCAGTCGTAGCAGCCGTAAAACGAGGGGTGGATCTCGCGCGGGGGCAAGAGATCCGCGTCCGAGACAAGCCGATACCCCGGCTGGTTCGGATACTCGCGCACGACCCCCGACAAGGCCAGGCCCGCGAAGCCATCAAACATCGACCGATCAAAACCCGGGCAAAGTGCGTCGATCCTGACCATCACACTCCTGTCGTGAAACGTTTGCGAGGTTCGGCCGTCTGCC
The DNA here is from genome assembly GCA_044439905.1 of Phycisphaerales bacterium JB063. GTDB lineage: Bacteria > Planctomycetota > Phycisphaerae > Phycisphaerales > Phycisphaeraceae > JAHQVV01. Next base: position 7,099 of record JBITAC010000132.1, read on the forward strand.
GTCTGTGGGGGTATCGGCCACCACTCACCCAAGGGCCCGTGACGGGCGTTGCCACGAACTCGGTCGATGAGGATAGCGTATCCTTGATAGGCAAAGCCCTCCAATCGAACGACCCTGCACGAGCGAGACGATGAAACAACCCTACCGACACACACCGCCATTGCTTGCCACGCTTCTTTCACTCGGCTTGACGCTAGGTGCCGTCGCGCAGCAAGCCGATGCCTCGGCCGAGCCAGCCGTTGAGACCGCGACGGCCCAGGAGGGTGCATTCACCGCCGAGGTACGTTCTCAGGGCCGCTACACCGCCGATACGCTTGGCACACTCGCCTTCGAGCCCGAGCAGTACAACGGCGAATTGGTTGTCGCCGAGGTTGTTGCGTCGCAGGGCCGGGTCTCACCGGGCGGCGTCGTGATACGACTCGAAGCCCCGGACATGGAGGAGCGATTGGAAGACGCCGAACGTTCGCTCAAGCAGGCCGAGGACCGGCTGCGCTGGGCGGTCCAGGAACGCGAGATGTCGCAGATTGAGCAGGAGTTGGCCAAGCAACAGCGTGACCAGTCGCTCGCCGACTACATCGCCAGCGTCGAGCGTTGGGAAGCGTTCGGGAAGGATGACGCCTACACCTCCGCCCGGTTGAACATGGAGTCGACCGAGGCCTCGCTTGCCGATGCGGCCGAAGAACTGCGCCAGCTTGAGCAGCTCTACGAAGGGGCACGCCTTGCATCACGTACCCAAGACATCGTGCTTGAGCGTGCCCGCCGCCGCTTGGCGATGCAGGAAACCATGGCCGAGATCTCGCGGCGAAATCACGACGTCACGATGAACATCACACTGCCCAATCGCGACCGCGACACGCTTCAGCGGCTCGAACGCCAGCGCATCGAGGTTCGGCATGCCGAGCTGCGCTTAGCCATCGCACGCGAGCGTCAGCAGATCGAGTTCGAATCCGCTGAGCGTTCGGTTGAGAATGCCCGTGAAGCACTCGCCCAGCTACAGGCCGATGCGCAGTCACTTACCCTCAGCTCAGAGCGAGGCGGCGTCATCGCGTCCGCGATCACGCTCGAGCCCGGCGACAAGGTTAGTGCTCGGCAAACCATCGCCACCCTTCAGGCCCATGATCGCGGCACCATCACAATGTCCATCCAGTCACACGACCTGCGCACACTCCGTGAGGGCGACACCGTCAACATCCGTTGGCGTCCATTTGCCGAGGTCGAGACCACCGGCACCGTCCGCACCATCGCGTGGCAAGGGCAGGGATCGGGAAACAACACCACTTACGCCGTCACGATTGACGTCGATCAAATCGCCGATGTCGTTCGCCCCGGCATGCTTGCCGATGTCCGCGCAACACGTGAACTCGACAACGTGCTGAGCGTGCCCAAGACCGCCGTCGCGCATGATGCCGAGGGCAGCTATGTCATGCTGGAAGATGGCGACACATTCACCCGCCGCGCCGTGATCACCGGGGCCAGCAATACCGACCGTCTCCAGATCATCGATGGCCTGGAGCCCGGCGATACCGTCCGCGTTCCAGCGCAGTAATGCCTCGCCAAACAATCCCCGGTTCTAACTTCTTGACGGATAACGGGACCAGCAGGATGTGCGTGACCGACAGCTCTGACGCATCAGATTGATCCCGAAAATCCTGCTAACCCGTCATATGATGATCCACCACATACGTCACACCGCCGCCCTTCTCCTCGCCCTGTTGTCCTGCCTGCTGCTCGCCGCGTGCGGCACCACGCCGAAGCAGGCCCATCGTGGTGGCGTCGACTGGCTGGTCCATAACCAGAACGCTGATGGCTCGTGGGGCTCTTTCGAATCCTCGCGACGCGACGAGGTGCTCCTCGGCTCGCAGGCCTCGCACGACGGCTTCGGCCTCGCCTGTGCTGCGCTCGGCACCATGGCCCTCATCGAACCCAGCCGCACCGACCCCGGGGCGTGGGACGCGATGAACAAAGGCCTCGACCTGCTCCTCACCGCCGAGCCCGTTGGCCGCGCCACCGGCTCGATCTTCTACGACACATGGGCACACACTTACATGGTGCAGGCACTCGCCCTCCTGTACCAGGACGACCGCCTCGCCGAGCGCCGCAGCGACATGGCACCTGTCCTCGAACGTGAGATCCAGATACTGCTCGACCGTCAGGCCGCCGAGGGGGGCTGGTCCTACTACGACTTTGGCCACTCGCAGATTCGGCCGACCGGCGCCCAATCCACCAGCTTCAATACCGCCGCCGTCCTCGTCGCGTTTTACGATGCGGAGCAAGCCGGTTTCGATGTCGATGACGATGCCATCCATGATGCTCTTAATGCGCTCATTGACCTCCGCTTCCCGCAAGGGGCATACGCCTACGGCCTGGCCCACCGCCTCTACCCGCACGGCGCGCCCAACAAAATCCAGGGATCCATCGGCCGCAACCAGGTCTGCAACCTCGCCCTCTATCTATGGGGCAGGGACCTCAACCTCGACGACCTGAACAAAGGCGTCGAAGACCTGCGCACCTGGCACCACTACATCCTCATCGGCAAAGGCCGACCCATGCCCCACGAGGGCTGGTACGCCACCGCCGGCTACTACTTCATGTTCGGCCACTACTACGCCGGCCGCGTCATCAACGAGCTACCCGAACCCCAACGCACCGACCACGCCCGCTGGCTCGCTACCACCATCACCGACCTCGCCGAGGACGACGGCTCCTGGTTCGACTTCCCGTTGTATGGCTACTACAAGGCCTACGGCACCGCGTTCGGGGTGATGACGCTGGAGGAGGCAAGCCGGTCGACACTGCAGTAACCTGACCCCCATGCCGACGAACAAACCCAAACGAACCCCGCGACCACTCACCGTCCTGCGTACCGCTGCGCTGGGCCGGCACCTGCGCCGCATCACGCTCGGCGGGCCGGGCCTCGATGGATTTCCTGAAGAGAGCGCGGGCAGCTACATCAAGCTCCTGCTCCCCAAGCCGAGCGATGCTTCGACTGGGATGGACGAAGGCGAGTACTTCATCCGCACCTACACCGTACGCCACCACCGCCCGGAAGCTCACGAACTCGACATCGATGTCGTCCTGCATAGCCATGCAGAATCCCAGCCCGGCCCCGGCGCGGTGTGGGCTAACAACGCCGCGCCAGGCGACCCCATCGCCATCTCCGGCCCCGGCAACGCGACCTTCGCCGACCCCACCGCCGACTGGTTCCTCTTCGCCGGCGACCTCTCCGCCTACCCCGCCATCTGCGCCAACATCGAACGACTCCCCCAGGATGTACGCGGCGTTGCGATCATCGAAACCCCCGACCCGCTCACCGACCTGCCCAAGCGTGAACACCTGAGCGTGCAGTGGGTTGCCCCTGTTGATCGTCACAAAGAGTCGGCCCTCGTCTCCGCGGTCCGCGCCGTGCCTTGGCAAGCGGGCCGGGGCTATGTGTGGGCCGCCGCCGAGTTCGACCAGATGAAGGCGCTTCGACGCTACTTCAAAAAGGAATGCGGGTTAGGCAGTCAAGACCTCTACATCTCCAGTTATTGGAAGCAAGGCCTCCGCGAGGAAGACCATAAGCAGGTCAAGCGCGAGGATGCCCAAGCCAATCCTGAATGAGTCGCGGAACCCACGCGGGCGTACCCGCTCGTTTCGGCTGGGTTACGCGGCATTTCGCCAGTGCGGTGTTGTGGCAAGCATCTGCGACGCCGCTTCCGCTGGCATCGGTTTGGCAAAGAAGTATCCCTGGGCGTAATCGCAGTCGAGCGCCTGGAGTTGTGCGAGCTGCGCGGACGATTCGATCCCCTCGCCGATGATGCGCATATTGAGATTATGCCCCAGCGAGATGATCGAGCTGAGCACCGCACTGAAGGCCATGCTCTCGTTGAGATGCCGGACGAAACTGCGGTCGACCTTGAGCACATCGATCGGGAATTGATGCAAACAGCTCAGCGAGGAGTGTCCGGTGCCGAAGTCGTCGAGCGCCAGCTTGACGCCCAGCGCCTTGAGTTGTTCGATGATTTTCGATGCGTCGTTGCGTTCATCCATAATGGCCGACTCGGTGATCTCAAGCCAAACACGGTCGGCCGGGACCCCGGTCTCGTGCAGGATTCGGCCGAAGACCGAGATCAGGTGCGGATGGATGAGCTGACGTTTAGAGAGGTTGACGGTGACCGACAGGTCGTGCCCGGAGGGCAGCCCCATCCGCCAGACGCGCAGCTGGTTGCAGGCCTGATGGAAGACCCATTCGCCCAGCTCCACGATCAGCCCGGTTTCTTCGGCAAGCGGGATAAACTCGTCGGGGCTGATCACCCCACGCTCGGGGTGGTTCCATCGCGCGAGCGCCTCGAACCCGCTGATATCGCCCTCGGCGGTCGTGATGATGGGCTGGTAGTAGACCTCGATCTGGCGCTCGTCCATCGCTCGGCGGAACTCGTTCTCGAGGTTCAGCCGTTTGACCGCCTCGTCGTGCATCGCCGCATCGAACATCTTGTAGCCATCGCGCCCGCTGGACTTGGCGCGGTACATCGCGGCGTCGGCGTCACGGATCAGGTCGTCGGGGGTCTCGTACCGGTCGGAATTGATCACAACACCGATACTCGCGGTCGAGACGATCGCGTGCCCGTCGATGTGATGCGGCTCGGCAAAAAGCTTGAGCAGCCGATCGCAGATCTCATGTACCTGCGCTTCGCCCGTAACGTCGCGCAGCAGCACAACAAACTCATCGCCGCCAAAACGCGCAACCGTATCACGCGGGCGGAGGTAAGCCCGGAAACGATCCGCGATGCTCTTGAGAAGCGCATCGCCCGCGTTGTGACCCAGACTGTCGTTGATAACCTTGAAGCGGTCGAAGTCGAAGAACGCTACCGCCGAGGTCAGGCCCCCACGCCGTTCGGACATCGCGACTTGCAGGCGCTGCTGCAGATACTCGCGGTTGGGCAGGTCGGTGAGATTGTCGAACTCCGCCATGCGTCGGAGCTTGTTCTGCGCCTGTTTCAACTCGCTGATATCGGTCAGCGAGCCCGTGAGCCGGGTGGCCTGGCCCTCATCATCTCGGCTCGCCGCGGCCCGGCAGAGCATCCAACGCGAGGTGCCGTCCTCGTGCCGCATCTCGACCTCGATATCAAATTCGGTGATCTCGCCCTTCAGGTAGCGGTCGAGCTTGCCTTGGAAAGACTGCAAGTTGCTACTGGTAATGCGGCCAAACCACTCGTCGATCGAGTCGCTCATCGGCGCATCTTCCGCGAGGCCAAGCAGCGGACGCCAGTTGGGCGCGTAGTACACCTTGCTGGAGTCCAGGTCCCAGTCCCAAACCGCCTCACGTGTCCCCTCGACGACCAGCCGGTAGCGTTCGTCGCTGGTACGCAGCGCCTCGTTGCTGACCTGCAGTTCCTCGGTGCGCTGCTCGACCTTCAGCTCGATCGCCTGATTCGTCTGCTCAAGGTTGACTTGAGTCTGAGCGATCAACTGCATCTCTTTGCGGGATTGCAGGCAGCTGAAGATCAGGAAGATGTCTTCGAAGATCACCCACCCCGCGTGCTCTGCGGCACGCCACGGGCTCGCAGACAGCACACCAAACACCGACTCGGGCCAGTACAGCCCGCGGAACAGGTGGTCGGCGGCGATCACCACGGTGGCGGGGATAAAGACACGCCAGTCCCGGTAAAACGCGAGGAAGGCGAGTGAGCCGAAGATGTGGAAGTGTGCCTCGATACGTCCGCCCGAGATGTGGATCAACAGGATCGAGAACAGCATCTGGGCGACCGCGACAACGTAGCGTGTCACGGTTTCACCCCGGCGGGCCCAGATCATCAGCAGAGGCCCGGCCGTAATCGCCGCGCCGATCCCGATGCTCGCCCAGACATGGACGTGCACCCAGCTTGAACTGCCCGCCCAGGTGCGCGGCGCAATCCACAGCGCCCCCGCGACGCCCGCGATGAACTGCACCACCATCAGCCACGCGAACATCTTGTCCGCGCGACATGCGTTGTCGCGGAAGTCCTGTTCGAAGCGTGCCTGGGCTGCGGGATTGAGAGTGAGCATACAGACCTATTGCGTTGGATCACGGGGCATCAAGCATTGTTCGTCGTCACACCCGACCAGCGGGCAGCCGAACACCGGCGACCGAGCCGCATGGCTTCGGCCCTGAAAGTAGTCAGTCATCGCGTCCCCGCCCGCGCTGTCCCCGGCGTGTGCGCGGCTTGGCGTGACCCCGCCCCAGAACTGGAGCTGGCCATCGCTGGCGTAGACCGCGACGGTGCCAGAGGTCGCGGCACCGGCGGCCTGAGTGATCTCTCCGCCGGGGTCGACGATGCGATCGCAGTCCGGGAGACGCCCGGCCGCTTCCCATAACGCGGTGCAGTGCCAGGTGTCGCCCATCCCCCGCGGGACAGTAAACACCACACGCGTCGCGAAACGCCCGGGGAACCTGCGCTGCAGGCGTGCAAGCGATTCGAGCGAAGCAGACGTACACGGGCATCGCGGGTGGGCGTACATCACAACCGTCGGTCGATCGCCTGCCAATGCCAGCCCGGCGAGCCCCGAAGCATCGATTTCCGCCGCACCGGCTGAGCCGGGCGTGTTCCCATAATGTGCCAGCGCCCCCAGCCCAGCCACGCAGCAGACCGCCCATACCGTTGCGAAAAGCAGCGGCCGACCTCCCCGGCCCGGCGTGTTGATGCCACGTGACATAACACTTTCATCGGGAATCCGGGGCACTGAAATCACGGCTGCCCGCAGAGAATCCACTAAAGCAGTTCGGTGGCCGGTCGGCAGAAGCCAACAAAATCGGCCTCACCCCACTCGCCGGCCACGCTCAAGCCGGGGAAAGGTGCGATAGAAACGCCTGGCTAAGATTGATAAACCCTGAAACCGCTAGAGCAAGACCGAGAAGTCGGCGAAGAGGGCATAGATCGCAAAGACAAGCACCAGCAGCCCGATGCCTGCGGGGACCGCGAGTTTCCACGGCGTGAGGTTCACCGCCTGGGCATCCCGATGCACCCACGGCTCGGAACGCGGAGCGATCTCGCCAAGTACCAGCATCAGACCCACGATCACCGCAAAGACCCACGCGACGTAATGGAACGTGTTGGTCAGGTCGCCCGCGATATGGAGGGTCTTGGTCTGTGTCGTCCGATACTCCGCAAACGTGGTCGGCTGCGCGGTGGAGCCCTCGGCCTGCGCGACCTGGCGTTCGGCAAGGGTCGGGGCGGATTCGAATCGGCGCAGCTCGGCCGCGCCGCTGTCGATCAGCTTCTGAGCGCCCTCGCTATCGGCGACAACCACCGTGGTCTGCTCGACCGTAGTCGTGCCTACCGGGATGAAGTAGCCGCCCAGCAGGAGCAGCAGGCCCGCAGCGATCCCGATGTTTGCGGCTTTCCCGGAGACACGGCAAGTCGTCATGCCGACGACGACAACCGCGAGGATCGGGATGAAGTAGATCGCATTCATCGTCTGCAGGTACGCGAAGATGCTGTCCTGCCCGGCGAGCATCGGAGCGAGCGTCATCGCGACGATGGCGATCCCCCAGCCAAACCAGCGTCCCGAGGCAACCACCTGCTTCTCGCTCGCATTGGGGTTGATGCGTGCTTTGTAGACGCCAAGACTGAAGAGGGTGGTTGTCGAGTTGAGCGCCGAGTTGAAGGAACTCAGGATCGCGCCGACGACGACGGCGGCGAAGAAGCCGACCAGCCACTTGGGCAGGACATGGAAGACGAGCGCGCCGTAGCTGGCGTCGTTGCCAACGTGGGCGACGCCGTCGCTGGTAAAGAGCTGGTACGCGATGAGGCCCGGAAGCACGAGGTAGAGCGGGCCCAGGAGCTTGAGCGCACCGCAGAGCAGGACGCCTTTTTGCCCGGCCGCGAGGTCCTTCGCGCCGAAGGTGCGCTGGATAATCTGCTGGTTGGTACACCAGTAGAACGTCATGATGAGGAACGCGCCGGTGAAGATCGTCGTGAAGGGCACGCTCTGGTCGGCGGCGCCGATCGAGTTGAGCCGAGCGGCCTGGTCGGTGCGGACCGCGTCGAGCCCAGCCATCATGCCCGCGCCATCGCCGACAGCCACGAGCCCGAAGTATGCGATCATGAACCCACCGATGAGCAGGCCGACACCATTGATCGTGTCAGACACGGCGACGGTACGCAGGCCACCAAACAACGCATAAACCGAGCCGATCAGCCCAACGCCCCAGACAGTGAGCCAGAGGATCTGGGTCTCGCTCTGGATCCCGGTGAGCCCGGTGAGGTCGATCATTTTGCTCAGGCCCTGAGCCCCGGCATAGAGGATGATCGGCAGAAGGATGACCGCATAGGCCATCAGAAAAATCAGCGTCGTGAACAGCCGAGTGCTGGGGCCAAACCGGGTTTCAAGAAACTGCGGGACGGTGGTGACGCCGCTGCGCAGGAAACGCGGGAGGAAGAAGAGCGCCATCAATACGATCGAGACGATTGTCACGATCTCCCAGACCATGACGTGGAGGCCACCGGCAAACGCGGCGCCGTTGAGCCCGACGAGTTGCTCGGCCGAGAGGTTGGTGAGTAGGAGCGAGCCGGCGATGACGATTGGTCCGAGTCGGCGACCGGCGAGGAAAAAGCCCTCGGTCGTGCCGTGGTCGTCTTTATGTGTCAGCCACCATGTCAGCGCCGCGACCAGTGCTGTGCACACGAGAAAGGAAACAATGGTCATAGGGGTCTCGGGTCGGAGCAGGAAACTAAGAAAGGTCAAGCGTTCGCTTGCCGCCGCCGTCCGCGACAAGCTCGCGCCAAGCATCAAGCAGCTGCATGTTGCTTAGTGTACCGGCAAGGTTGAGCGCCGGGTAGATCGGCTCAAGCGTATCACCCTCTGCGAGCGCCTCTGCCACAAGCTCGGCTTCGAGCGCGTAGACCGCGGCCGGGGCGACCGTCTCGATCTCCTCTTTGGGATGCCCGTCACGCTTGAGGATGATCGTTGAGACCCGACCGTGGCGGTCGCCGTCGGGCAGCCAGGCGTTGGGCAGTACCAGACTGCCGGCATCGCCGACGATCCGTGTCGCATTGCCCGCCTCTTCCCGGATCGAGCACCGCAGGTTCGCGACCACCCCGCTGTCGTAAACCAGCTCTGCCCGTGCATCTTCTTCAACGCCGGTTTGCCCGAGGACGCCCGACGCGTTGATGGTTTTGGGATGCGCATAGGGGATGCCTTCGGCGCAACCGGCAACCAGCCCGGCCATGGATAGCGGGTAGCCGCCGACATCGAGGATCGCCCCGCCGCCGAGCGTTGGGTTGAACAGGCGATTGCCTGGATCAAACGGGGCCTCGAAACACAGGCGGGACTCGATCCGCTGAATCTGGCCGATCGCCCCTTCTTTGAGCAGCGCGATGAGGCGGGTAATCAGCGGGTGGCACCGGTACATGTACGCTTCCATGAGAAACGTGCCCTGCTCGCGTGCGGCATTGACGATACGACTTGCGGAGGCCCAGTCCATCGCGATGGGCTTCTCGACGAGGGTGGCCTTGCCCGCGCGGATCGAGGCCAAGGCCATCGCTTCGTGAGACGGGTGGGGCGTCGCGATGTAGACGGCGTCAACCGAATCACCCGAGAGGGCCTGCTCGATCGCATCAGTGCATTCGATCTCGTCGAGCGCCCACTTCGCGGCGAAGTCCTCGGCTCGGCCGGGCCTGCTGCCCACGACGCAAGCCACCCGGCCGTGGGAAACGCCGCGCAGCCCCCGCGCGAAGTCGCCCGCGATGATGCCGGTACCGACGACCAGCCAGCGGATCGGCGCATGGGTTGACGTCGTGCCTGTCTCGGCTTGCGATGGGGTGTTTTGCTGTGTCACGAAACCTCTTGAGTGAAAGTGCAATCAATCCCCCTAGCGATTCAGCGGTGGTACGGCTCGGCCGCTTCGCCGACAACCTGCGAGTTAGACAGCGCGTTGCCAAAACGCTCGAAGTCGTGGAAGGTCCAGACGACTTCCTTGTCGCGTGTGATCTCGATCACCTGCGGGTTGTCTGGGCCGGCGTGGCAGTTGCCGATCACGATGTTGCCATTGGGCAGGACCTGCAGCGTCGTCACCCAAGCGAGCGTGATGCCTTCGAGTTCGTGCTGGGTCAGGTGCCAGGCGATGTTGTAGTCGGGCGTGACTTCGATCACGCTATGGCCGTTGCCCGTCGCGATCAGCGTGTTGCCGTTGTCAAGACGGAGCGCGGCAAACGTCTGGTTCCCAAAGGCCTCGGGGCCGTGCCCGCCAGCCCTCTCCCGGCCAAACAGGGGGACGTCGTAGTCCCACACCACCGCCCCGTCGGCGTCGTACTCTCGCACGGCGCCGTCGCGTTCGTGGCAGACGAGGTAGTGGCCGTTGTCGAGCTTACGCACAAGGCGGGTATCGCTGTGGGCGTCGGGGTGGTCGCGTTGCAGCCCGATCTCGTGGGTGATGTTGCCCTCGCGGTCGACCTCGATGATTCGCCCCGGGCCCGACTCAACAATCATCGTCGTGCCGTCCTTGAGCCGCTGGAACGCATGGATCTCAAAGCGCTGGTCATCGTCGCGGTTGGTGGTGGTGGCGTCGTACTCCCAGACGGTTTCGTTGGTTGCGGGATCAACTTCAAGCAGGTGCGTCATCGAATCCTGGAACAGGATGTTGCCGTTGGGCAAAAGGTGGAGGTCATGGATGCCACGGACCTGACCTTCCCACACGGTCTCGCCCGCCGCATCGATCCAGGCGATTCGTCCGGTGGAGTAGTCGGCGGCGATGATCGCGTGGCGGTGCGCATCGCCCGTCTGGTCCTCGGCCCGGGCCGACTGGCAGGCGGTGAGTGCCAATGTCAGCAGCAAAGCCAACACGTGGGACAGACGGAGCGGCTTGAGCGGATAGAACATCAGGCATACCTCCTGGAGGGCTTGGAGCAACAGCACCGCAACATCGCCGGCTTTCAACAACAGTGACGGCCTGGTTCGGCTGAGTAAGCAGCAACGGGGGTGGTCATCGACACAACAGGTGGGCTACGAAATGACCTGATGGATCGGCATCGCGCCCTCAACACCCACAAGCGACTCGTCGAGCCCGTTGTGGAAGTACGTCAACGCGTTTGCGTCGAAGCCCAGCTGGTGGAGGATTGTGGCGTGGAGGTTCTTCACGTGGAAACGATCGACCACCGCCTCGGACCCGAGTTCATCGGTTTGGCCAACACTGACACCGCCCTTGATCCCCCCGCCCGCCATCCACATCGTGAAGCCGTAGCTATTGTGGTCGCGACCGGTGCCCTCGGCGTACTCCGCGGTGGGCTGTCGGCCAAACTCCCCGCCCCAGACGACGAGGGTTTCGTCGAGCATCCCGCGGCGTTTGAGGTCTTTGAGCAGGCCCGCGATGGGTTTGTCGGTCGCGGTGGCGTGCTTGCTGTGGTTGTCCACGAGGTCGCCGTGGGCGTCCCAGTTGTGGTCGTTGTGCGCGCCGCCCGCGTAGATCTGGATAAAGCGGACACCGCGCTCCGCAAGACGCCGGGCCATGAGGCACTTTTTGCCAAAGTCACGCGTCTCGGCCCGGTCCATGCCGTAGAGCTCGCGCGTCGACTCATTCTCGAGCGACAAATCAACCGCCTCGGGCGCTTCGGCCTGCATGCGATACGCCAACTCAAAACTCTCGATGCGTGCCGCCAGGTTGCTGTTGTCTGCCCGGCTCGCGGCGTGCTCGGCGTTCTGCGCATTGAGGTGGTCGATCATGTCGCGCTGCAGGTCCCGGCTCACGCCCTCGGGCGGCTGGAGGTCAAGGATTGGCGAGCCCTGCGAACGCATCACCACCCCCTGGTACGTCGCGGGCATGTAGCCGCTGGTCCAGTTCTTTGCACCGCTGATCGGCCCGCCCGACTCATCCAGCATCACCACATAGCCCGGCAGGTTCTGGTTCTCGGTACCCAGCCCGTAGTTCACCCACGAGCCCAGCGAGGGGTGGCCCGACAAAATCCGGCCACAGTTCATCATCAGCAGCGCGCTGCCGTGTAGCGGGGAGTCGGCATACATCGAGTGCAAGAACGCGATGTCATCGACACACTCACCGACGTGCGGGAACAGGTCCGAGACATACTTGCCGGATTCGCCATACTGCTTGAAGTTCCACTTGGGCCCGACGACCCGGCCCTCGTTACGGTGCCCGCCTCGGCCGAAGGTCTTGACCTCGATGGTCTTGCCATCGAGTGCGTAGAGGTCGGGCTTGTAGTCGAAGGTATCGACCTGGCTGGGCCCGCCATACATGAACAGGAAGATCACAGACTTGGCTTTGCCCGGTAGCGGCGGTGCTTTGGGCGAGAGCGGGTTGGCATACGACGAGCCATTCGCTGCGACGGCCTGGCTGGCCAGCCACTCGTTGCCCAACAGCCCCGACAAGGCGACGGCACCAAACCCCCCCGCCGTCTGCCAGAGGAACTCTCGGCGGGTCCGTCCACAGAAATCTCGCGCATGTTTAGGGGGTGTTGCCATGTGGGTCACTTCTCAAGCAGGGGGAAATCGAGACGGGCCAAATCATTATAGCGAACAAATGTTTACTCATCGGCGACAAGCCGAACGAAGCCGATGTCGAAGTACTGGCCGCCTTGGGTCTGGTGGCAGTGGACCGCGATGGTGTGTCTGCCGGGCGTCAGGCGGGCGCGGGCCTCATCGGAAAGGCGGTAGATCTTGTAGGTCGCCGTGAATCCGCCGTAGCGCAGGAGTTCTTCGCCGTCGAGATAGACGGTGGCGTCCTCGTCGTGGTGGACCAGTGCGCAGAGTTCGCCATCGCCGGGCTCGATCTCGATCTCGCGACGCAGCCAGATATCGCTGCGATTCCAGATCGTCCGCACGACCGCGCCGGGGGTGTCGCGTGTCCCGAAGCCGCCACGCCCGCTGGGCCATTGCGAGTCGTCGAAGTCGTCGGCAAACCAGCCATCGCCGGGGTTCTCGAAGGTGTACTTCCAGACCACCCCCTCTTCCTGCGATGTGGGCGAAGCGACGACCGTCGCCGGCGGCTGTGGGAACGGGGCCCACTCACCCGCGATGGGCTGGGCTCGGCCTGCCCAGTCGCTCCACGCCTGCGCGTCCTTGAGCACCGGCATAAACAGGCCGCCGATGACCGGCCGGGCGATGAACCCACGGAATCGCGCGTCACGCGTCCAGTACCAGTCTGTAAACGGCAGCCGGTCGGGCGTCTCATCCGCAAAACGGAACACCGGGTCAACCATCGCGTCAAAGTCGTCTCGGTTGTCGGTCAGCGTTGCGGTCCAGAGGCACCAGTCGGCTTTCGTGAAAGTCGATCGCGAGTCCAGCGGAAGGCCGTAGGCCTCCACCTTCGTGAGGTAGTAGGCGACTTCGGTCTCGATCACTTCGTCGGGGAACGCGTCGAGGCCGAGCACCTGCTGCCAGACGAAGTTGTACTTCTGGCTCCAGGACGGGTCGTCATCAAATGTCAGGCGGTAGTGATCGCCCGCGTCGGCATGCTCGATCCACCACTGCGCCCCCTGCTGCGCGACGCGATCGTAGTGGTCCGCCATCGGCCCGTCGCCACGCATACGGGCCATCTTCGCGTAGGCGGCGATGCCGAGGATCGCTTTGACCGAGAGGTTGGTGTTCCGTGCAAGGTGGCCGGTGAAATCGTCGGTGCTCAGCTGATGGCCCGGATCGATCCCGTTTTGCGCGAGGTATTCGACCCACTGCGTAAGTTGCGGCCACCAGCGTTCGACAAAGTCTGCGTTGCCGTCGCTGTGGCAGATCGCGGCGCAGATAAGCAGCATATTGCCGCTCTCCTCGACAGGCATCTGGTTTTCTTCGGTGCGTTCGCCGCCGCCGTAGACCTGGCCGTTGGCCTGCGGGTAGGTCCCCAGGTCGTGAGGGGCGAAGGGGAAGCGCCAGCTATCCGATGCGGCGTAGTCGAGGATCGGGACGACGGTCGCCTTGGCCAGGTCGTTATTGAGCAGCAGCAGGTGCGGGACCTGCGGGTAGAAGACGTCGGTCGTCGCGATGCAGCCGTTGGACGCATTTTCCTTGGGGAACCACAGGGGCATGCCGTTGGCATCGGCACACAGCTTGCTCGCGGCGATGCTCTGGCGGTGGGACAGTGCTGCGAGCAATGCAAAGCGTTCGCCGCCGACCTCGGTGAGTGTCGCCATCAGATCGCGGTCAAACTGCTCACAGCGGGCGATGATTGCGTCGAGATTTCTCTCGTAGTCCGCAAACGCCGTTTCGATCGTTGCCCCGTCGCGCTTCCAGAACGCTTCAAGCCAGGTCCCGCGGTACTCAATCGAGTAGATATCGTCATAGCCGATCAAGACGTGGCGACGCACCGACTGCCGGCCCACTTGGCCAAAGTCGACCATCGCGGCGAGGGTCGGCTCATCCGTATCCACAGTCCGCGGGAAGGCACCCGCGTGCATCGCACCAGGCAATGTCCCGGCCAAGGCAAAGGTCCAGTGCAGACGCTGCGCCGGAGCGATTGCGAACTGCGTCTCTGGCGAACCCGAAAGGTAGAGGTAGCCCCAGTCGATCTGGATCTGGTCACCGCTGCGTACCAAGACCGGCTGCAACTCGGACCCGGCACGCACCATGGGCAGCGGCCCATCGGCCACCGACTCAGCCACAACGGCCTGCTCGCCGTCTTGGTCGATCGTCATGTCGGCGCCGGCAGAGAACAATGCACTGACTTCGTGCTCCGCGCCATCAAGGCTGCGTACGTCCCAGACCACCGCGGTAATCGGTGTCGACATCAACACCAGGTCATCGGGCAGGGCTGGCGTCACAAAGGTCAGGGTGACCTCGACGATGTCGTTGGCGAACGTGCAGATCGTGCGCGTCGGCATCACCGTCGAACTGGTCTGCGGCAGCACGGGCAGCCCCGCGGGCTCCGCCCCGAGCACGCGGTACGTCTCGCCGTCCACCCGGACCAGCCCCGTGAGCGTGTCACGGTCGCCGGTCCAGTGCGTGGTGTGCGTGTCGGTCAGATGGTCGGCGGCCGACCAGATGCTGAAGTAGGGGTCATGAGCAACCAGTGGCACCGCGGGCGCACGCAGCGAGAGCTCCTGCGCCGTTACATGTGCCGAGCGTAGCCCCCCCAGCAGCGCGAGCAGCATGAAGCAGGACATCAGCAGCCCGGCGTCAGCGCGGCGATCAGCGGAATCCATCCAAAGACAAGTCAGAAGTGATTTCATGGGTTGGGTACAAACGCGTGACTGCGGGGGCGGCCCCATCCGTAGGGCCCGCGCGGAAACCGCGCACCACTAACTATCCGGCTAAGAACCGCCAAATCTTTCGCACAATCGTGTGGGCTGATACTGCTCCAGACGAGTCAGTATTTTGCTTATACGCGTGCCATGGAACATGGCGATCCGTTTAGTCGAGGTACATGAATTCGTTCAGGTTGAAGCACACGACACAGAACATGCGAAGGGCCATCGCGTCGTCGAGTTGGTGCTGATCCTGGATCGCCCTGATAAAGCCCACGTTCTCTGCCACGTCTTCCTCAGACGGCTCACGCAGGAGGATCAGCGACAAAGCCAGCCGGACCTGTGCCTCGAGATCGTCCCCCGCCTCACGCAGGAGACGGTCGGCGAAGACGGCGGCCTCGGTCTGCATGAACGCGCTGTTGAGCGCGATGAGCGACTGGGTCGGCACCGTCGTTTCAAATCGCACCGGGCAAGGCGTATCCGTCTCGGCCTGATCAAAGGCGAAGAGGAACGGCTCACGCAACGAACGCTTGACATGGATATAGATGCTGCGGCGGTCCGCCTGCTCGGGCGTTGACCGGCCCCACGCCTTGTCCGGCTGCGAGGCGGTCGCGAGGACTTCCTCCGGCATCGGCGGGTAGACCTCCGGACCAAAGAGCTCGCGGTTGAGCGAACCGTTCACCGCGAGGATGGAGTCGCGGACTTCCTCGGCTGTGAGGCGACGCATGTTGAACCGCCACAACAACTGGTTGGTCGAATCTTTCGCGAGGCCATCCCCACTCGCGACGCTGCTCATCCGGTAGGCCCGGCTGGTCATGATGAGCTTGTGCATCTCTTTGAGCGACCAGTCACGGTCGACCAGCTCGCTGGCTAAGTAGTCGAGCAGTTCCGGGTGCGTGCATCCCGTGCCAAGGGTGCCAAAATCGCTGGACGACTCGACCAGGCCCCGGCCAAAGTGGTGCTGCCAGAGACGGTTCGCCATCACACGCGCGGTCAGCGGGTTGTCCTCGCTCGCGATCCACTGCGCTAGTGCGAGGCGTCGGCCGGTCGTGTTGACCTCAGGCATCGGGTCAAAGTCGGCGTTCTCCCCACCCAGCACCGCGGGATAGCCCGGCACAACCGGGTCGGCGGGCGAGCTGGCATTGCCACGCATATGGACAAACTCATCGGGGCCACGCGTGCCGCGTTCGCTTACGACGGAGGCCGGGTACGGCGCGATCGGTGACGACGCCGCCAGACGGGCGTGTTCACTGCGCCACCCGCGATAGGCCTCGGCTCGTTCCTGACCCAGGATGCGGATGATTTCCGACGGCCGTGCTGAGGCTACCGCCACCGCGCGATCGACCACCCCGACGCCGACACCGACATCGATGTACTGCGGGCCGCCACGATTTTCGCAGCGTACCGCGATGCTGTTGCTGCCAACCACAAATGCATCCAGAACGTCGCCGGGCAGCTGGACCTGCGTGTACTCGCGCTGGAATCCGTTGGATGCATAAACCAGGATGCCGTTGATAAACACCTGCACGTCGTCGTTGTGGTACAGGGTCAGGTAGGCGTGGCCGGGCTCTTCCGAGACGCGGAAGTTGCGGCGTAGGTAGATGGTGTCGCCGTCCCAGTCCGTGGAGACGCGGGCCCCAGGCGCTTCCGCGACCCCGAAGCCGGCCTCGGCCTCACGCCAGCGCCGGTCGTCGTATTGCTGAAGCTGCCAGCCCTTGTGCTCACGGAACGCATACCGCCAGGTCTGTGCCGACTGCCCCTCTCGCGAGTCGGGCAGCAGCATCTCGGTGTGGGGGTCGCTATCCCACGACGCTAAGAGCTCCTGCTCCACTGCGGCGATCTCGGCCTCGAGCTCCTCCATGCGAGCCAGCCGCTGGGTTTCAAGACGCAGGTCCTCGGCGGTCTGCGGGTCCGGGATGTCGCGTGCGATCGCGGTGGGGTTGCCGCGTGCGGGCTCGGTCAGGTGGTTGAAAAACGCGTACAGGCGGTAATAGTCGGCCTGCAGGATCGGGTCTTTCTTGTGGTCGTGGCAGCGGGCACAGCCGACAGTCGAGCCCAGGAAAACCGAGCTGGTGGTATCGACGATGTCGCCGATGTAATCCGCGCGGGCCTGCACACGGTCGGTGGGCTCGTCGTCCCAGATCTGTAGGCGCATAAAGCCGGTGGCGATGAGCGATTGACCGTCCGCGTCGGGCAGCTCGTCCCCGGCCAGCTGCTCCATGATGAAACGGTCGTAGGGCTTGTCTTCGTTGAAGGCACGGATGACATAATCGCGGTAGCGCCACATGTTGAGCTTCTTGCCGTCACGCTCGTACCCGTCGGTCTCGGCGTATCGCACGGCATCAAGCCAGTGTCTCGCCCACTTCTCGCCGTAGTGTGGCGAAGCCAGCAGACGGTCGATCAGCTTCTCGTAGGCCGCAGGGTCTTCGCTATTCACAAAGGCGTCGACCTCTTCCGGGGTCGGCGGCAGACCGGTGAGGTCCAGGGTCGCCCGGCGGATCAGTGTCCGGCGGTCCGCCTCGGGGTTGGGCTCAAGGTCCGCCTGCGCCAGACGTGCGTAGATAAATGCATCGATGGGGTGCTCCCGCCACGCCGGGTCGGCGACGGCCTGTGCACCGGGGACCTCCGGCCGAACCACGCGTGAGTACGCCCAGCTGCTGCGCCCCTCCTCGATAGTCATCGGCCCGTCATGCGCCGCGGCCGCCCCATCGCTTTCGGCGAGCTGCCCCGCTTCACCGCCGGGCCACGGCGCCCCCGACAAGACCCACTGCTCTAAAACCTCGAGCTCATCCGGCGGGAGCTTCCCGCTGGGCGGCATCTCAAGATCGATATCGGTGTAGCTGATCGCGCGGAGGAAGTCGCTGTCCTCGTGCGCCGAAAGATCAATCGTTTCCCCACTGTCGCCGCCCGCGAAAAACGCGGCACCGTCCGCTAGACTCAGCCCGCCACGGACCTTGTCGCCGCCGTGGCAACGCAGGCAGCGATCCTCAAGGATCGGCCGAACCTGCTCGGTGAAAAAGGAAACACTGTCGGCATCAAGCTCCGCCGCCGAACCGGCCCGCATGCCCGTGGACCCCGCGCCGGGCACGGCATTGCTCACTCCCACCCAGAGGACAAATGCACCGGCTCCCGCGAACCAGCCCGCGGCGCGTCGGCCTGGGGCGTGCTGGAACAATGACTGGACGACTCGGCAGGGGCGATTGAAAGGCATCTAGGCTCGGCTCAAAAACGACTTGTGAGAGAGAACGTACGGCTGACTCGCCCCCGAAACCGCCTCAGCCAAACTGTGTGTAGTGTAGCCCAAACATTTTCAGCGAAGCGGTCGGGCAATCAAAGCTTGGGGGATGAGGCGGCCTACCCTGTCGATCATGGCGGGCCTTGCGAGACTCCACCGCGAGGGCGTTTCGGTCACTGGCTAGACGGATGTTCAGCCACCGTCTTACATGCCATCGGCCAGCAACTGTTGGTTTATTCAATACTTGCAATGCTTCAAAACGTGCAGCACGATCGCGCGGGGCTTGCGTGCCTGAAAGATAGGCACGGCGTCTCCAGGAAGCAGGAACCGATCACAAAGGGCAGATCAATCGGCCCGCTAGCGGGTACTCCAGTCCGCCTCGTTGTGGCTGTTCCAGCGCTTGGCGATATCGATCTCGTCGTCGCTGTAGCTCGACGCAGTACGACTGGGAAGGATGAGCTCGTCTTGCTGGATCGCTTCCGCGTGGCCGTCGGCGAAGGAGACGTTCGAGCCGCCCTTGTGAACCGCGGAGGGGCTCTCCTGGACCGGGTCCACAGGATCGACGTTCCAGCGGAATGTGAACGCGCCTTCTTCATCCTCATCACCACGGTCGGAGATCAGGATGAACTCCGAGGGGGCGACGACGTCATCAATACTGACAAAGGGGTCACGCCCCGAGCCGTCATATGAAAACCACATGTCGCCACCGCCACCCACATTCAGTTTGCCATCAAACGGTGCCGGGGGCGGCGCGCCGACGGTGCCCCAGTCGTTGTAGCCGTAGCTGAAGAAGAGGCCTGCGCCGAAAGAGCCATTGGGGATCGCCTCGCCCGGGTCCAGGTCGTAGCGCTTCGCATCAGTGGCACTGGCAAAAGAGATCGCCCAGTCGGGTCGGTCGGCCGAGGCGGAAGTATACCGGCCCCACTCGTATTCCGGGCCGCGCGTCGGGCAGTGGAACGACTCGTAGCTGTCGCTTGCATAAGGCCGAAGGCGTGTTGCCCAAGCAGGAAAAATCAAACCCGACGTCGAGCTCCCGTTGCAGCCGGGCAGATTCCCTTTGAAGTCGGCGGCATAAGTGTTTGCAGATTGCGCGAAGGAGCGAGCGTTCGCCATGCAGGCCATCGACTTGGCCGCTTCACGCGCCGCACCCAATGCGGGAAGCAGGATACCGATGAGCAAGGCAATGATCGAGATGACCACAAGCAGTTCAATCAGCGTGAAGGCCTTGCGTCGCGAGAGAGGTGAACGTGAAGAGATGGGGTGGGTCATCATGGCAGACTCCAGTGGATGGGAGAGAGGGGCACGCACAAAAAGCCGGTCCCCGTACGAACGGGGAGCGACTTGAAGGAGGAAGCTAAAGAGTGCTCGAGGGCATTGGATTTAGTTGGCAGTTGGGGCAAACAGAAATTCACGGACATTCAGAGCGATCCGGCAAAACCGGACCTCATCTATATATCCGTTGAAGGGCTGCCCCATCTTTCCATCAAAAAATCCGCGGCCCAAAGTCCACGTGTGCGTGAAGCCATCCCACGACCTGGGGCCGGGGTATCGAATACGCCCTTCAAAAGGCGTTTCACCGATTTGACGGTACTCCCCCCGAGCACCGTCTTCCTTGATAAAGACTCGTAAAGTCGCCCCATCGCTCACGATCGCGACGTGCATCCAAGTGCCCGGCTGGATCATGAGATCGGGCTCAACCTGGCGATAGCGCGTCTGGCTGTCAAAGCCGGAAAGACGGAGACGGCCATCGATCAGGTCGAACGCGAAAGCCGGCCGTTTCCCGCTGCCGAAAGTAAACTCACCATCAAGCCCGAGGATGGTTGCCGTACCCTCGACCGACTCCGCCAAGAATGAAAACTCGATCGAGAACTCGTTCCAGTTGGGCTGGTCCAGATTCGCTCCGCGAACCGGCCGGGACTCGGCAGACCAGGTGTGCAGGTCGAAGTATTCATTAATCAAACCCGGCGGGAAATAGGCGGATTGCGTCGACCGACTGCGATCGACGGCGAGGTCGGCATTCAGCCGATCGCTGGGCGCGGCAACCCGGACGTCACCCGTCCCCGGCGCGGAGTGGTACAGGTGGTTGCGGTTGCCCGAGGTGTCGGGCACCGCAATGTTCAGGTTGCGGGCGACCAGGTCGGAAACCGCAAAAGGGCCAGGCGCAACTTCGCCGGGCTCAAAACGCCAGTAGGCCATGGTCGACTCGGCGATCAACCGCGTGCGGTACAGGTGCTCGGCCGCGAACGACGTGCGGGGGTATTGGGCTTCGTGAAACTCGGACGGCTCAAACCCGGAGCGGTCCTCAGCGACGCGGGCCGCTTCTCCGACGGCGACACTCCGACGCGCGACCGCGCCGTCGGGCAGGACCATCTCGGCCACGACCTCGCCCTGCATCACCGCGACTTCGCCCGGATTGTCCTGGCCCAGCGTGACACCATAGACCGTGCCGACATCGCGATAAACGACGTCATCGGTTGTAACAATAAACCCGCCGATCGCATCGCCGACATCCACGACGACTCGGCCGAACTTCAGGTCAAGCTCGCGCTGATTGGTCAGTGTCCCCTCAAAAGGGCCGACCGCTACGACTGTGACACCGGAGGGCAGCTGAAACTCGACCGTTTCGTCGCCGAGCTTGATGTCGCCGTTGATCCGGTCGCCCATGGTATAGGTGCACTTGGACAGATTGCCCGTCGCGTGGGCTCGGCCAATGACAAACGCGCTCCATGCGGGCTGGGCCGGCGTCTGGTGCGGGACCTCGACGATCTGTGGCGGGGGCTGGGGCGCAGGCGTCAGGAAAGGCATGATCATCGCGATCGCGACTGCCGCCGCCGCGGCACCTGTCGCGATCACCACCCACCAAGGGATCACCAAGGGGCGATAGATCTCCGGCTTGGGTTCCGCCGCCCTGGGCGGGTACGGCCGCGGCATGGCCTTGGGCTTGTCCGGCATCACGACAAGCGGGGCGTACGCATTTTCCTCGGCCTCGAGCAGCATCGCCAAGGCGTCGTTGATTGCGATGGAATCCTGGATCGGCCCCCCCACATCGCTAATCGACTTACCCTGCTCGCTCAAGCGTTGACGTGAAACATGCACATCCCCGAGCTGGCGGTGCAGCGAGACGAATTTAACAAACCGGCGGGCATTGGCGGGGTCCGATTCAATCCAGTGGCCCAGCGCGCGCAGCTCCTGCTCATCGATCCGATGATCCAGATATCGCTGAATCAGCAGGTTGTAGTCGGCTGAGTTACTCATCGTGATTCACGTTGCTGGAGCACTTTCTCGATACAGGTTAGCAGAGCGGCGCGGGCGCGAAACAGGACGATCGAGATCGCGTTGGGGCTTTTCGAGAACTGTTTAGCGATCTCCTGGACCGAGAGGTTCGACTCATACCGCAGGTTGACCACCCGGGCCGCCTTGGGCTGGAGCGTCTTGAGGCATTGGCGGAGCGCCGCGGCACGCTCATTTTCATCCGGGGCCAGTGAGATCGTGGCGTCTTCGATTGCTTTCAGGGCCTCCACATTGAAAACCATTTTGTCACGCCCCCGCTTCCGCTGATAATCGATCGCACGGAAACGGGCAATGGAAAGGACCCAGGGCAGGAAGCTACGCGAGCGATCGAAGCGATCGATGTCCTTGCAGGCCGTGACCGCGACCTCTTGTACCACGTCGTCGACGTCCTGCGGGTGGCGCAAAATCGCCAGGACGTAGTTGTGAACTATCGGCTGGGCGCGGGTCCACTCGCTAGCAAAAAACGCGGGCGCGTCGGACGGCATCTGGTCAGAATGATCGTGGTCTTGCGGCAAAGTGTTCCCTAGAACCGAACGCGGCGGCTACGTAGTAAATCCGAAAACCCCCTCATTTTCTTTCGTTCTTTCGCGATGCAGCCCAAGCGATGAACTGGCCCTGCCGGGTAATCCCTAGAGTCTTGCCTGAACTCTAACAGGGAAACAGTGACGCGCCCTGCGGATACTTGCCCACGCACGCATTGCCATCATATCGGCCCAGAGCGACCGTTTTTCGCCGACCGCTGAGGGCAAAAAACGGATGCCCGGGATAAGCCGGGCATCCGCAGAGGAGATTCGCAACGACTGGTGAACACTCGTTTTAGCGGCGGCGGCGGCGGAGGATCGCCAGGCCACCCAGGCCGAGCAACGCGAGTGAGCCGGGCTCGGGTACGGTCGGCCCTGCGGCGAAGTTGGCGGCGACTTCGTTGGCGGTCAGTGCCGTGTCGTAGATGTTGAACTCGTTGATCGAGGCGTCGAGCGACGGGTCGCCCCACTGCGATCGGCCCAACCAGTTCTGGACGTCGCCAGTCGCGCCGTAGGTGGTGGGGTCGAAGCCGGCCTGGATGCCGACCTGCGCGACCTGCGTGCCGTTGAGGTAGAGGGTGTTGGTGCCGGCACCGAAGTCAAGCGTATTGACGATGTGCAGTTCGGTACCGGTGGAAAGCAGGCCACCATCGCCAAACGTCTCGAGGTTACCCGTGCCGGTGTGGGTTGTGCTGCGGAGTTCACCGTTGCCGGCACCGTTCTGCGGGATCAGCTGCCAGTATTCACCATTGGAACCGTCGCGGTCGAGTTCGGGGCCCGAGTTGCCGAAGCTGAAGATCACGGCCCAGTTCGCGAGGCTGTTCATGGTGACGAAGGCCTCGGCGCTGATTGCGCCGGCGGTGCCGGCATTGGCCGCGGCCGTGGCGACGCCAGCGCCCAAGTCGATGTAGCTGTTGCCGTCGCCGCCGCCGTTGAGCAGTGCAGCGCCGCCCGAGACCGTGGCGGTGCCCATCAGGGTGCCGTTGGCCGAGCCGACCGAGTCGTTCGCCGTGCCATCATTGAAGGTATAGGAGTTGACAAGACCTGCATGAGAGACACCTGCGACAGCCAGAGCACCAGCAGCGACGACGAGTTGATTCATTTTCATCATGTCAATCAATGGGCGACTGCCCATCCTCCAATTAGATAGTGGTGCGAGAGCACCTTCTTAGGTGGTGACGGGCAGGCACAATGCACGCCCTTCACCTGATAATCCGGGCCCGACTGACCAATCTTTCAGCAATTCAGATTTTTTGCCAAAAATCCTGCCAACCCTGTAATGCATCACCCGGTCACGGCCTGAAGTGTCCTAAGGCATCTAAAACACGAAAGGAACGCAAGGGACTAACGGATTACTCATAGGACACGCGGCAAACACGATTTAGATCACGCGATCCTGCCGCATTTTTAAGCTGTTCATTTGTACCGGAGTGCTACCTTGAGTGATTCCCCCGCACCGAACACCCGGACCATACGCCCCGCACCTTTTGAACGCCTTGAGCCCCGGCTGCTCTTTACAGCCGTCCCGATCATCACCGAGTTTCTGGCATCCAACAGCGACGGGCTCACCGATGAAGACGGCGACTCCTCCGACTGGCTTGAGATCTACAACGCGGGCGACACCGCGCTCGACCTCGCCGGCTGGCACCTCACCGACGATGCGGCCGAGCTCGACAAGTGGGCCTTCCCCGCCGTATCCCTCGACGCGGGCGAGTACCTTTTGGTCTTCGCTTCCAACAAGGACCGGGCCGACGCCGACGGGACCGAGCTCCACACCAACTTTGCGCTGAGTGCGGGCGGCGATTACCTCGCGCTGGTCCAGGCCGATGGCTCAACCGTTGCGTTCGAGTACGCCCCCGAGTACCCCGAGCAGTCGTCCGATGTGTCTTACGGTATCTCCACCGACGCGACTAATGCCACACTCGTCTCAAGCAACGCGCCGCTGAGCTATCTCGTCCCGACCAACAACACGTTGGGCACGGCGTGGACACAGGCGAGCTTCAACGACAACGCATGGACAACCGGCAGCGGCGCGATCGGGTACGAAACCAACCCTGGCAGCTCACCCAACTACTCCGCACTCATCGACACCGACCTCGGCTCCAGCACGGCCGGGGCGTACATCCGTTATGAGTTCAATGTCGCCGACCCCGCCGCGTTCAGCGCGCTCACGCTGCGGGCGATGTACGACGACGGCTTCGTCGCCTACCTCAATGGGACCCGGGTCGAGTCGGACCTTGCCCCCAATGGAACGCTTTCTTTCGACTCCACCGCGCTCAGCGACCGGGCCGACGCGTTGGTCGTCGATGGCTTTGTCTCGTTTGATCTGAGCGACGAACTGGGCCTGCTTCAGTCCGGGACCAATGTCCTCGCGATCCACTCGCTCAATGTCACGCCGAGCAGCTCTGACCTGCTGTTCATCCCCGAGTTAGTCGCCAGTGTCGCGTCGATCCCAACGCCATATACCTACGGCTTTTTCGATACGCCTACCCCCGCGGCGGCGAACGGCCAGGCGTTCGACGGATTCGTGGAAGACACCAAGTTCAGCGTCGACCGCGGCCTCTTTACATCCGCGTTTTCGCTTGAGATCACCACCGAAACGCCCGGCGCGATGACCGTCTACACCACCGACGGCACGGCGCCGGCCGTGGATGACAACCTCAACATCCTCAACGGCACGCAGTACACCGGCGCCATCCAGATCAGCGCAACAACCAACGTCCGCGCCGCTGCATTCAAGCTGGGTTTCCGCGCGACTAATGTCGATACACAGACGTACATCTTTGTCGATAGCGTGCTCAATCAGTCCAGCTCGATCGCCGGGTTCCCCTCGTCGTGGGGAAGCCGAGCCGCCGACTACGAGATGGATCCGAATGTGGTTAACAACCCCTCCTACGCCGACGATGTGTTGGCGGGGCTGTCGTCGCTGCCTTCGGTGTCACTGACGCTCGATATCGCCGACATGTTTGGCTCAAACGGGATCTACTCCAACACCGGGACACGCGGCGACGCGTGGGAACGGCCGACCTCGATCGAGTGGATTGATACCGACGGCTCGGGGCTCTCTTTCCAGGCCGACGCGGGCGTCCAGATCCAGGGTTCGGCCAGTCGAAACCCGAACTACCCCAAGCACTCGTTCCGCCTGGTTTTCAAGGACGAGTATGGCGACACCAAGCTGCGCGAGCCGGTGTTTGGTGACGGAGTCGATGTGTTCGATACGCTCTCTCTGCGTGCGAACTTCAACGACGCTTGGCCCGGCGACCCCCCGGGGATCATCGACGCCAACCGCAAGCTCTTCATCCGCGACACCTTCTCACGCGAGACCCAGGCCGCGATGGGCCAGCCCGCGGCGCGTGGGCAGTTTGTCCACCTCTACATCAATGGGCTCTACTGGGGGCTTTATGACGTCACCGAAAGGCCCGACGAATCGTTCGCCGAAGAGCTCTTTGGCGGCGATAAGGACACCGACTACGACGTCGTGAAAGCCAGCGGCAACAGCGGCGAACCCATCGATACCGAGGCGGGCGACCTCGTCGCGTGGAATCAACTGTTTTCCTTGGTTGATAACGCGGCAAACAACGGCAGCGTCAGCGCCTCTGAGTACCAGTCGATCCTCCCGCTTCTCGATGTCGAAGCCCTGATCGACTACATGCTCGTCATCTTCTATACCGGCAACCGCGACGCGCCTGTGCTGGTCGGCAACGACACCCAGCCACGCAACTTTCTCGCGATCCGCGACCGTCGACCGGGCGGGAACGGCTTCCAGTTCTATGTCTACGACGCGGAGTTTTCGCTCGGCGTCACAGGCGACCAGAACATCGACCGGACCGGGATCGAGGGCATCCAGAACCCCGCACGCCTGTTCCAGAAGCTGATGCTCAACGAGGACTTCAAACAACTCTTCCAGGACCGCGTACAGACCCACTTCTTCAACGGCGGCGCGCTGTCGGTCGAGGCGACGACCGCCCGCTTCAACGAGATCGCGTCGCGAGTGGCGCTCGCGATGGCGGACGAATCGGCACGCTGGGGTGATGTCTACGAGGGCTCGTCGGGCACCAAGACGACCGACGACTGGCACAACGAGCTCGATCGACTACGCAACACATGGTTCCCCGTACGCACCCAGATCGTTCTCAACCAATTCATCAGCCGAGGCTGGCTCTCCACGACGCACGATGCGCCCAGCTTCAGCCAGCAGGGCGGCCTCATCCCACCCGGCTCGACACTGACGATCACGAACAATGAAGCGTCGGGCACGATCTACTACACCATCGACGGCAGCGACCCGCGTCTGCCCGGCGGCGGCATCAACAGCAGCGCGATCCAATACACCGGCCCATTCGAATTGCCAGGCCCCGTGCAGACGATCCGCGCCCGACTCTTTCTTACGGGGACCTGGTCTGCACAGATCGCCGCAGAGTTCAGTAACGGCGCCCCGACCCCCGAGCAGGAGCACCTTCGGATCACCGAGCTGCACTACAACCCGCAGGGGCAGAACTCGAGCGAGCTCGCGGCCGGCTTCACCGACGGCGACCAGTTCGAGTTCATCGAGCTGCTCAACACCTCCGCCACCCAGACCCTCGACCTCGCGGGCGTGTCGTTTGGTGACGGCGTCGACGCCGTCTTTACCGGCGCGACACAGACCCTGCTCTCGCCCAACTTCGACGCCGGCCTGGGCGGGTTCGTCTTTATCAACAACGCCTTCAACGCCACCAGCCAGAACGGCGCCACCGCCGGCCAACGCGACGCCACCGGCGGCGTGGGCGGCAGCGGCGCCCTCCGCATCGACCTGCTCTCGGCCGACAACGGACCCGACCACGGACCGACCTCCGCCGCCTACACGCGACAGATCTCCCTCGCCCAGGCCGGCCAGGTCACCCTCAGCTTCGACTACCGCCTGCTCTTTGGCGGCGGGTTCGAGGACACCGAGATCGGCCAGGCCATCGTCGAGCTCGACGGCGTCCGGCTGGGCAACGACGTCGACGGCTCGCTCAAGTCCTATGTCGGCGACGGCAACGACGGACCCGCCTTCGACTCGGGATGGGCCCACTTCTCCATCACCCTCGACCTCGAGGCCGGCGCGCACACCCTCACCCTCGGCGGCTACTACAACAGGTCCACCTACGAAAACGAGGGCGTCACCACCTGGTTCGACAACCTCAACGTCTCCACCGCCGGGCCCGTCCCCCTCGCCCCCGGCGAACGCGCGCTCCTGGTCTCCGACCTCGCCGCCTTCACCCAACGCTACGGCCAGGCCGCCGTCGACAGCGTCGCCGCCATCATCGAATACACCGGCAACCTCAGCAACAGCGGCGAAAACATCAAA
>JBITAC010000133.1:0-22092 GCA_044439905.1 Phycisphaerales bacterium JB063
CTATCTGACCCTCCATTGGGGTCAAATCGGCTTCACATCAGAAAATTTATCGTCGCATAAGGGTCAGGAGAAACATCCTGCAAGCTTCGCCAAATACAGGGCTTACGCATGATTCCGGCAAAGCGAAGCTGAAGTTCTTTATGGCTTGGGAAGCTGACGCTCTACCAACTGAGCTACACCCGCGTCGCCGGTTTAGTGGCTAGGGCCATGATAGTAGTGATGCGGGAGTGGGGGTGCAACCGGGGCTGGCGTTGCGGGACGCCTTGTTTTGTCGCAATGGCCTTCTGGTTGGTTGGCGATGAGTAGGTCTCCCTCGTGTGGTCTGGTTGGGCTGCCTATGATCACTGCGGAGGCATCGCTGTGCTCCATAGGGCTACGTGTCGGTGTGTTGTGTGTGACGGGTCTTGCGTGCTATTGCAGGTGCCTGTGGAGCCAGGCGTGGGCCTTGCCGATCGGGCCTGATGCCTTGCCCACGGCGGCGACGACCCGTTTGTAGGAGTCGCGCGAGCTGGGTTCGTGCTTGTAGGCGGGGTAACGCTTGCGGGCTTGGGCGAGCAGTTTCCATGCCTTCTTGAGGTGGTTGTTGCCCGGCGTGCGTGCGGTTGCGGCGGCGCGGGCGAGGTCGTGCTCAAACTGGATGGCGGTGGGTTCGTGTTCGACGACCGCCTGGTCGAGCAATTGGTGCGCCTGGGCGGGGTCGCCCTGCAGCGCCTCGCAGTGGGCCAGGTTGACCAGGTGCATCGCGTAGGCGTGGTCGGGCGGGAGGGTGAGGCTGTGGCGTGTGATCTGCTCGGCCTCGCTGAGTTGGCCGAGGTTGAGGTGCGCACACGCGAGGTTGGTGAGCATCCAGGGCTTGAGGTGGGAGCGTTCGCGCCAGCCGACGAAGTGCTCGAGCACCATGTGGTTTTTGTTGTTGTTGGCGAGCGCGAAGGCGGTCTCGCCCCAGGTGTGCTCGCTGCGTCGGATGCGCTCCTGGTTGTCGCGGACGAATCGCGTGAGGCGTTTGGTGTGGCTTTTATTGTTCGCCCAGTACGTCATGAGCTCGCTCGCGGCGCGGTCCCATAGCGCGGGCTTGTCCTGCAGGCCGTTGACCTTCTGGATCGCCGGCTTCCACTTCCTCTTGTCCAGTTCTTCGGTGATGTACTGCGACATGACGGCCGGCTGGGTGTCCGGGTCGTTGACCGCGTGCTGCAGGACCTGCGCGGCGACGCCCATGTCGCGCCCGTGCTTGAACGCGGTATCGAGCATGCGGAGGTTGTCGGTCGGGACTTTGCACAGCTCCGCGAGGGCTTGTTTGCAGTCGTCTTTTGCGCCGCGTTTCGCGTGGATCATCGCGGCCTTGGTCAGCCACTCTTCGTCTCGGAGGTAGCCCTTTGCGCCGTTCAGGGTGTTGATGGCTTTGTCGTACTCTTCGTCCTCCACGTAGAGGTTGATGAGCTTGACGGTGCAGTAGCCGTTCGCGGGGTCGAGCTGGGCGACCCGCTCGAAGTCTTCTTTGGCGCGGGCCTTGAGCATGGCCTTGCGCTGCTTGTTGCCGACGCCCTGGTCGAGCTCGGTGATCGCGGCGTAGGCGCGGTAGTTGAGGCACATCGGGTTGTTGGGTTCGAGCTCGACGAGCTTGTTCGCGGCCTGGGTGAGCCCCCTTGTGTCGCCTTTGTCGCCGCACCAGTTGCAGATCTGCTCGAGGCCCCAGGTGTAGTTGGGGTGTTCTTCGACCAGTTGCTGCATCTGTGCGATGGCGTCGTCGAGTCGGCCTCGCTCGGCCTCGACCCACGCGGCGCGGCCGCGCAGGTTGTAGGGGACATCGCCGGCCAGTGCCGGCGGGTTGCACGCCGCGATCGCGTCCTCGTGGCGGTGCGCGTAGCAGAGCAGCTTGGCCTTGAGGTCGTAGGCCTCGATGAGGCGTGGCCGAAGCGCCAGGCAGCGGTCTACCGCGTCGAGCCGATCGGGCAGGTGCTCGCTGCCGGTCAGGTGGTACGCGACGGTGAGCCAGGCGTCCGCCTCGCCCGGGCGGTCCTTGGGGATGCCGCGGACCAGTTCACGGACCTCGTCTTCGCGCTGCAGCGCCTTGGCGTAGTACCGCAGCTTGTTCCACAGCCGGTCGTGGTACGGGTCGACCTCGAGGGCCTTGATCGCGAGGGAGAACGCACGCTCACGCGCGTCGGTCGTCCAGTAGAGATCGACGAGTTGGCTGGCGGCGGCGGTGTCGTGCGGGTCGCGTTCGCGGGATTGTTCGAGCAGCGCGACGGCCTTGTCTGCCTGGCCATCGAACTCGTAGACCTCCGCCAGCTCGCGTGCGGCGAAGCGGTTGTCGGGGGAGATGGCGATCGCACGCTCGAGGCAGGCGATCTGCGCCGGCCGATCATTGCGGACCCGCTCGATGTCGGCCAACCGGTTCCACAGCCCGGGGATCAGCGGGAAACGCTCGACGGACTGCTTGGCGGTGTCGCGTGCCGTGTCGAGGTCGCCCACACGCAGCAGGTGGTCGATGAGTGGGGCCCAGGCGTGCCAGAGGGTTTCACGGCCGGCGAGGATTGCACGCAGGTCTTGTTCGATCTGCTTGTCGTCGAGTGCTCGGCGTGCGGCGGTGGCGTAGGTACGGATGGATTCACCAAACACGGTCTGGGTCTGGATCTGCTGGAGCACAAATCCCAGGGCCTCGCGTCGCGCTTCGCGGTCGGGCGCGAGATCGACGAGCTCGTCGATCGCGTAGCCGTAGTCGACCTGCCGCTCGATCGCCTCGCGGTAGTGCGCGATGGCGTCTTCGTTGCGGCCGTGGAGCCGGGCGATCCGGCCGCGGAGCGCGAGGGTTTCGACCGCCTGGGGATCGATGGCGTAGGCGGTATCGCTCTGTTCGGCGGCCTGGTCGAGGGTGTCGGGCTGTTTGAGCAGGTTGAACGCGAGCTCGCGCCTGGCCCACGCGTCGTTGGGGTGCTTGTCGATGATCTGCTGGAGGACCTGCTCACTGGTCGCGAGGTCGCGGCGTTTGGCTTCCTGGTAGAGGGCGTGGAGCAGGCCGATGTGGTGGGGGAAGCGGCCGACGCACTGTTTGAGGTAGTCGAGGCCGGCGTCGGGCCCTTCGAGTCGGTTCTTGAGCCCGGCGACCTGGCGATGGGCGGAGACATCAAGCGGGCCGAGCTTGGCGACGACGAGCCAGTGTTCGAGGGACTGCGTGTTGTCGCCCCGGTCGCGGGCGAGGTGGGCGGCGCAGCGGTGCCAGTCGGCGTCGTGGGCGCGGCCTTTGGCATTCTCGAGGCACTGCATGGCTTCGTCATATCGGCCGACCTCGCCCAACTCGTTGGCGCGATAGATCATCAAGTCCGCGTCGTCGGGGCGGAGCTCGGTGGCCTGTTCGAGGACGTCGAGCCCGTCGTGGACCCGGCCCAGCAGGCGGTAGGCCTCGAAGAGTGTTTTTGCGGGGCCGATGGATTTGGTGCCGTGTCGCGTGAGTCGGCGGTGGAGGAGTTCGAGTGTCTGGGTTTCTTTGCCGAGCACGCGCTGGGCGCGGAAGAAGGCGATGGCGTAGGCCTCCCGGCGGTCTTCGAGGCAGGCGGCAAAGCGATAGAGCTCGGTGGCTTCTTCCTGCTGCTGCTTGGACCAGAGGTATCCGGCGAAGCTGTAGTAGTTGTCGGCGGTGCGCGGGCTGCGGCGTAGGGCTTTTTGAAGCAGGTAGCCGGCCCGGCTGTCTTCGCGGGCGTCGCTGCTGAGTAGGCGGGCGTGGGCTTCGAGGAAGACGGGGTGGCATTCTTTCTGGGCGCGGAAGGTGTCGAGCAGCTCGGCGGCCTGGTCGAGCCGGCCCTGCTCGCGCAGGCAGGTGTACTGGCGGTAGGCCATGGCCGGGCACTTGGGGTAGCGCTGCGCGAGTTGGTTGACGAGCCGGGCGCGTGCGGAGGTGTCGCCGTCGTAGTCGGCGAGCGAGAGCCGGGCGGCGAGGGCGAGGGTGTGGTCGGGGTATTTGGCTTCGATCTGTTCGAGGGTCTTGAGTCCGCGCTGGCGTTGGTGTTCGACCAGGGCGCAGCGGAGTTCGTGGGTGAGGTCCCAGATCTCGGCGTCGGGCAGGTCGATGCCGTCGAGGCGGTGTGCCTGGTCGGGGGGGAGCATGAGCATGCCGCGCGGGCCGTAGGGCCCGTAGCGTTCTTCGAGGGATGCGCCGCGGACCTGTCCGATCGCGGGGTAGAACGGGTCGCGCAGGTGCAGGACGCCGCAGGCGTTGTCGTAGCCGATGACGGCCTGGAGGTGGGCGCTGGTCGGGGCGACGGTAGAGAAGGCGAAGGGGATGTCGCGGTCGATGAGCTCGGCGGCGACCTCGGGGGTGACCGTGAACTCGCGGACGGTGTAGCCCTGCTCGTGGGTCCAGGTGCGTTCGGCGTGATAGGGCGTGCCGTCGTAGCAGATGGCGTCGGCGATCTCGAGGTGCTCGGCTTCGCGGCCGAAGTGGCGTGCGAGCATCGTCAGCGTCGCCGGGGCGCAGGTCATGTGGTGCTGGCGGACGAAGGGGACGTCGAGCTGACGCCGGCTGCCTTGCGCGCCGTTGGCTTCGAGACGGGCCTGGACCTTTTTGTGGAACTCGCTTTTGTGACGGTCGTCAATACGCTGGAGGAAGTCGAGCCCCGCGGCGTGGTCGCCCAACTGGCAGGCGATATCGCTGCGGACTTTGTTGAGCCAGGAATCGCCCCGGACCTGGTCGAGCAGGGGGTAGTGCTCGGCGGCTTTTTCGTAGGTCTGCTGTGCCGCTTCGAGCTCTTGTCGGTCACGCAGGAGCCCGGCGAGGTGGATGTAGAGGTCGCCACTCTCGAGTCGGCCGCAGGCATCGCGGAGCAGGTCGATGGCCTCCTCGGGCCGGCCGTTGAGCTCGAGCAGCTGCGCTTCGGCCTGCACCGCGGGGCGGTACCACGGGTGTGTTTCACGGCACTGCTGGGCGGCATCGAGCGCTTCCTCGTAGCGGTCTTCCATCTCGAGGATCGAGCTGTGCTGGACGGTGATCCAGCGCCGCGTTGGGGCGAGCTGCTGCGCGGCCTTGATGTCCCGGCCGGCGGATTCGAAGTCGCGCAGCTGGGCGTAGATGTAGGCGCGGAGCGAGAGCCATTCGCCTTGTTCGTTTTCGTCTTCGCCGCAGCGTTCGCCCTTGGGGAGCATGAGCTTGAGCGTGGGGTAGGGGCCAAAACGGCGGAGGTGGCCCAGGGCGTGGAAGTAGTGTGTACGCAGGTGGTCGGGGTGTTCGCGGTGCGCACACCAGTAGAGCGTATACCCCAGGCGGGCCGACCCGAGGTTGCCCGCGAGGCGTCCGGCGAGGAGTCGGCCGTGGGCGCCGCGCCAGTCCTTGAGCGGGCCAATCTGCTGGGCGGCGGCGTAGGCCTGGAGGTAGAGGCCGTCGTCGTAGTGTTGCTGGATCGGGGCCAGGTCGGAGTCGGTGAGCAGCATGTGGGGTTCCTCGGAATCAGACACGGATACTTTATCGTGGATCGGCGGCGGGATTGGCGGGCCGTTCGATACGGTGTAGGGATTGGAGGATCGCGTTGATGCCGGGGTCATGCAAGAAAAAACCCACGGGACGAGCCGTGGGTTATTGACGGGTCGGGATGTGCCGGGGGTGTTAGACCCAGACGCTCATAAAGATCGCGTCTTCGGTGTTTTTGCCGACGAGCTTGCCGACGGTGGTGGTGACCTGCTTGACTTCGTACTCGGGGTGGGCGTCGAGCCACTCGTTGACTTGTTCGTCGAGGTACTCGATGGCTTCGATGCGGAGCTTGGCGACGAAGGTCTTGACGTGGATCGCGCCTTCGCCGGTGATGTTGGGCTTGCGGTTCCAGTGCTCTTCGTGGACCTTGCGTTGGGCGAACTGGCGGATCTTGCGTGAGGCGGCCTGGGCGCTGGCGTCGTCGTTGTCGACGACCCCTTTGACTTCGAGCGGGGCGAGCTCGTCGAGTTTGTCGTTGGGCTTGGCGGGCTCGTCGTCGAGCTCATCGAGGGGGATGGGGATCGCGTTGTCGAGGAGCTCTTTCTCGTCGGCGTGTTCGGGGGGGACCATGTTTGCCTCCTGTGGCAGATAGGAATCGGGCGCAAGACGTGGCCGGTCGACCGGCGTGAACCCGAGTGTACCGCAAGGCGGGGGCTGCCCCAAGGATTCTTAGACGGGGGGTGTGATGTGCGCGGTGAGCGTGCCTGCTGCGGCGGGCGTGACAGTCAGCGTCAGGGTGTGGCCCGCGATGGCGAGCCGGATGACGCGTCGGGTGTTGCTCCACGCGAGCAGCTCGGCGTCCCCCTGGGCGACGCGGCGGACACGGCCACGGCCCGCGGAGATCGGCCCTTCGTACGTGAGGTAGCGTCGGCGGTGGTGCGGCAACGGCGTGAGTTCAAGGGTGCGCAGGCCCTGCCAGCGGTGGGGCGGCGGGGCGATGCGGACCGCCCAGAGCGTGGGATCGTCGTCGCAGGACGCGGCGGGGAGTGCGGGGTCCTCGATGAGCAGGTCGTGGTGGACGCCCGGGTCGGTGGAGTGTTCGAGGATGGCGAAGCGTTGTGTCGTCATCATGCGCGGGTGGGGCGGGTTTGCAGGGCGTTTGGCGGGTGTGGGTGAGCGCGGGTTTGTCAACGGGCATGGGCGATCATATCCTCATCGGTTGGCCGAGTTGGGTGGACGCCGATGGTCGGCGTCTGTCGGCATCGATGTTTTTGAGTAACGAACCATGACCCGAGCGATGACGATGCGGTTGGCGATGCTGGTAGCGGTGGCGATGTCCGCGGCGGGGTGCGGCTACAACGCGGGCTACCAGAAGAGCCTGGCCCAGGAAGAGATGCAGCAGGGCGACTACATCAGCGCACGCAACCGTCTGGTGGAAGTCACACAGCACGCCCGCTCCGACTGGGAGGGCCACTACTACCTCGGCCTGTGCCACCTCGAGCTCAACGAGCCCGTGCAGGCGCAGACACAGCTTGGCCAGGCCTACGCCGTGCAGGACCGCCATCCCGAGTGGACCCCGAAGATCCTCGACGCCCTCGCGCAGTCGCTCTACGACCAGGACCGGCCCGACGAGCTCTACGCCTTCCTCCGCGCGCAGATCGACCGCTACGGCACGTGGCAGGACTTTGCCCGGCAGGCACGTTTCCTGGCGAAGTCGGGTGATGCCGACGGCGCGGCGCTCGCGTACCGCAAGGCGGCCTACTTCAGCAAGAACCGTGATGCGGAGATCTACCTTGAGATCGCGGCGTTTTACGAGACGCTGGGCGATCCCGGCCGAGCGGTGCAGGCGCTCAAGTGGGCCTACTGGATCAACCCCGAGCACCGTGCGATCCCGGGCCACCTGCGTCGGCTGGGCGTTGTGCCGGGGCCGACGGTCCGCGAGGAACCGCCGACGCTGGCGTTCCCCGGCGACCGTTTGTTTGATGTGCTGCTGCCGGGTGATAATCAATAGTTTTGGTGTAGGGTGGGTGGAGCAAGTCCACGAGCGATACCCACCGCGCGCTGCCAGCACGATTGTGTCTCCACGGTGGGTATCGCTCGCGGACTCACTCCACCCACCCTACGCTTAGCCCCTAAGCCCCAGGCCCTAGCGCCTCACCCCTACCTAGAATCTCGCTATGAATATCGTTATCTGTGGCGCGGGTGAGGTCGGCAGACACACGGCGGAGGTGCTTGCGCCGGCGGGGCATAGCATCACGATCATCGACCAGTCGGCGGCGAAGCTGGCGGAGGTCGACGAGCTGATGGATGTTGGCTCGCTGGAGGGCAACTGTGCCGAGGCGCAGGTGCAGCTGCTGGCGGGCGTGGACAAGGCCGACCTGTTTGTGGCGGCGACCAACAACGACGAGGTGAACCTGCTGTCGTGCTCGGTGGCCAAGGGGCTTGGGTGTACGACGGCGATCTCGCGTGTCCACCACTCGGGCTTTTTCGAGGAGCGCGGGCTCAACTATGCCAAGCACCTGGGGATCGACCACCTGGTATGCCCGGAGTACACGACGGCCCAGGCGATCGCGGCGGCGCTGCGGAGCCCGGGTGCGATCGCGGTCGAGAACTTCGCGCGGGGCAAGGTCGAGATGCAGCGGCTGGAGGTGAGTAAATCCAGCAAGGCGGTCGGGCTGAAGCTGCGTGAGCTCAAGGCCCCGGGAACCTCGCTGATCGCGTGCGTCAGTCGGGGCGGCGAGGCGTTTTTGCCGGCCGCGGATACCGAGCTCGCGGCGGGTGACCTGATCACGGTGCTGGGCGAGGCGAAGGGGTTTGACCAGACCAGCAAGTACTACAACGCCGAGCAGGGCGGCCGACGCAAGATCATGATCATGGGCGGGTCGACGCAGAGCGTCTGGCTTTGCCGAGAGCTCAAGCGCTTGAACCTGTCGGTGCGGATGCTGATTTCAGATGAAGCGCGGGCCAAGGAGCTTGCGCCCAAGCTGGAGTGGGTGACGACGATCAACGCGGATGTGATCAACTCGGACGTGCTGCAGGAAGAACGCGTTGACCAGGCGCACGCGTTTATCTCGGCGACAGACGACGAGGAGACGAACATCCTCGCGGCGGCGCTGGCCAAGACACGCGGGGCGACGGTGTCGATGTGTGTTATGCAGCGGCCGACATACCTGCACCTGATCGAGCACGTCGGCGTGGACCGCGCGTTCAGCCCGCGGGCGACGGCGGTCGCGGAGATCCTGCGCCTGCTCGACCACCGCGACCTGCGCCACTTGGGCTCGCTCAGCGCGGGCATCGCCGAGCTTTACGAGGTGCATGTCACGGCCAAGGCGTCGCAGCTCATCGGCAAGCCGTTGTCGGAGATCAAGTTCCCCGCGCACTGCCTGGTCGCCGCGATCAGCCGGGGCCAGCGGGTCTACATCCCCGGCGCGGGCGATGTCATCGAGCAGGGCGATACCGCAGTCCTCATCGGCCCGTCGGAGATCGAGAAAGAGCTGGCCAAGCTGTTTGGGACAAAGCTGAGCAAGCGCGCCCCGGCTGGGGTCAAGACCGTTTAGGCCAAACGCCGGCGGGTCGGGTTCGCGGCAGGCGGGTGCTATGGCCCGGCGAAGGCATCTGGTACAATCCGGCTGTTGAGAAAGGCGGTGCATCAGGCACCGCCTTTGTTGTTTCCCGCAGGAGCCGGTGACATCCGCCGGTCACGATGAACTACCGGTTTGTGCTGCGACAACTCGGCCTGCTGATGGCGGTCATGGCGCTGGCGATGGCGGCGGCGCTGGCATACGAGGCGATGGCCTTCCTCTCGGGCAATGGCGGGCCGGCCGAGGCGCTCGCGTCGCGCTCGCTCGCGATCGCGGTGGGGGTCGGGCTGGTGCTGGGTGGGGGGTTTTGGCTGCTGGGTAAGGGGCAGGACCAGACCGCGCTGGCGCGGCGCGAGGCGCTGCTGCTGGTCGCGACCAGTTGGCTGATCGGCGCGGCGATCGCGGCGCTGCCTTTCTTCCTCTGGGCCAAGGCCAACGGCGGCGGCCCCGACCACATCTTCCGCTCCTTCTCCGCGTGCTACTTCGAGTCCATGTCCGGGCTCACAACCACCGGTGCGACCGTGCTAGGCAGCGAGAACCAGCGTATCGGTGACCTGCCCAAGGGCCTCCTGCTGTGGCGGTCACTCACCCACTGGCTGGGCGGGCTGGGCATCGTTGTCCTCTTTGTCGCGGTGCTGCCCTCGACCGGCACGGGCGGGAAGAAGCTGTTCCAGGTCGAGTCCACCGCCGACCAGGGCGGCGTTCGGCCACGCGTGCGCGAGACGGCTCGCGTGCTCTGGCTGATCTACCTCGGCCTGACGGTGGCGTGTATCGCGATGATGCGTGCGACGGGCGCGGTGAACTGGTTCGAGGCCGTGAACCATGCGTTTTCGGTCATGTCCACCGGCGGGCTGAGCACCCACGACGCGAGTATCGGCGGGTATGACTCGGTCGCGCTTGACCTGGTGACGACGCTCTTCATGTTCCTGGCGGGCGTGAACTTTGTGCTGTTCTTCCACGCGGCGCAGGGCCGGTGGTCCGTGGCGTGGAAGGATGTCGAGCTGCGGGTCTACCTGCTGCTCAAGGTCATCGTGACGGTCATCATCGCGATCAACATCTTCGGCATCACCATCACCACGACCGCGGGGCGTGAGGTCGAGGCGACGGTGCTTCAGGCCTTGCGGTATGCCTCGTTCCAGACGATGTCGATGCAGACGGGCACGGGCTTTGGCACCGCAGACTACGACCTTTGGCCCGAGGTCAGCGTGGGGCTCCTGATCGGGCTGATGTTCATCGGCGGGTGTGCGGGGTCCACAGCCGGGGGGCTCAAGGTCATCCGGATGTGGATCGTGCTCAAGGTCTTGTACCAGGCGCTCGAACGCGCGTTTCGACCCAATGTCGTCCGCCCGCTGAAGATCGGCAAGAGCGTGATCGACGACGACCTCAAGCTCTCGTCGCTGACCTACCTCATCCTCCTGGGGATCCTCACCGCGCTGGGCTGTTTTCTGGTGATGATGATTGAGCCCAGCTCTAAGTGCGACTTCCAGACCGCCTTCTCCGCCTCGCTGTCCACCCTGTGCAACGTCGGCCCGGGCCAGCACGCGGTGGGCCCGACCCAGAACTACGGCTGGATGCACCCCGCGTCGCTATGGGTGATGAGTCTGCTAATGGCGCTGGGCCGGCTCGAGGTCTTTGCGCTGCTGGTGCTGCTCGCCCCGCGTTTCTGGCGTGGTGATTAGGGCTCCTTGGCTCACCTCGTGTCTACCCCCGGTATATCGGAGGTTTTTCCAGGTGAATGCCTTGTCCGACTACTGGATATCCCCTATCCTTGGTGGATCATGGGGAAGTGGACGGTTCAATGTGTGCCGTGCTCTTGTCTTTCTGTACCTTCCGTATCCCAGGAGTGGCCGATCCATGTCTAAGTCGTTATCGCAGAAAAAAGTGCCGGGTCTTGCGTTGGGCGCGGGTGTTTTGCTCGCGGGGTTGCTGTCGGGGCAGGCCCATGCCCAGTACGAAGAGTTTCTACTGCCGGACATGATGCCTTGGATCTCGGACAGTAATAATTACAGCCACGGTTGGCGTCTCAATTCTTCCGGGACCGAGTTCAGCGCGACGACCACACCGCTCAACACCGGGCCCGGCCACCTCGAGATGCGTGACGACCTGGACCAAGGCGGGACCGGGCAGAATGATATTGACATCTACCAGCGGCTCTATCGCCCGGATGGCACGCACGAGGACTTCCTCGCCGGCAACTTCATCAACCACCCCAGCCACGGCCACTTCCACTTCGAGGGCTACGCCCAGATGAGTCTGCGCGAAGTCACCGAAGGCAACGGCATCGGCGACGTTGTAGCGCAGGGCGACAAAACCAGCTTCTGCATGATCGACCTCGCCAGCTTCGGCGGTTCGTCCAACTACTTCGGCTGCGGCCGGGGCGTCCAGGGTATCTCCTCGATGTACGCCGACGTCTACAGCTCCGGCCTCGACGGCCAGCAGATCGACGTCTCCGGGCTCGAACGCTCGAACGGAAACTTCGTCGGCGGCCTCAACGGCACGGGCGTCTACTGGTTCGAGATCTACATCGACCCCGACAACCGGATGATCGAGTCCAACAATCACAACAACGTCGCCCACCTGCTTATCGACCTCAACGGCATCGAAGGGGCTGCGCTCGACGACCACTCCGAGTCCCGGGCGACGGCGACCGTCCTCAACAACGGCGACTACCGCTTTGGCGAGATCGGCGAGAACGGCGACCAGGACTTTTTCCGCGCCAGCGTGGTCGAAGGGGCGCTCTACATCGTGTCGATGGATGAGCTCCAGATGACACGGGGCGATTTCATTGTCCGCGATACGACCGACAAGGAGGTCTTCTATGCCGACCTCAGCAATGGCGGCACGGACAACACCAACCAGGATTTTGTGGAGTATGAGTTCCGCGCCAACGGCACGGGCGAGTACATCCTCGAGGCCGGTGAACGCGGCAGCTTCGGCAACCGCGACGGCAGCTACATGGTCCACTTCGAGTTGGTCCGCATCGCGGGCGACGCCAACGGCGATGACGTCGTCAACGTCGAGGACCTCGACATGCTCCTCGCGACCTGGGGCGATACCGTCGCCGCGCGTTCCGGCGCCGACTTCAACGGCGACGGCGTCATCGATGGTGCCGACCAGGACATCATCGTCGCGAACTTCGGCTCGACCCTCGCCGACTACAGCAGCGCCGTCCCCGAGCCCGGGTCGCTCGCGTTGCTGGGCCTCGGCGGCCTCGCGCTGCTGCGTCGCCGACGCTGAGACAGCCCATCGACAGCAAGCCAAACGCAGGGCCGGCCTCACCGCCGGCCCTGTTGTTGCGCGGCATCGAGGGCACGTTTGACCCCGTCACGGATTAGCCGACAATAGCAGCATGATCCCCGACAACGACACCCTCAACGTCGATCTTCCCCCGCTCAACGCGGCCGAGGCATTCTATTTGCCCGAGGTGTTCAAGGGGCTGGGCACCACGCTCAAGCACATGGCCGGCAGCGTCGGCAAATGGGCGGGCGGCGGGCGTCGGCTTAAGACGCTCGAGTACCCCGAGGAACGCCGCGAGGACATCCCCGTCGAAGAGGGCGGCCAGCACATCCCTAACTTCCGCGGCGTGCATCGGCTCAACCGGGATGAGGACGGCCGGGTCCGCTGTGTCGCCTGCTTCATGTGCGCGACCGCATGCCCGGCCAACTGCATCCACATCACCGGCACCGAGTCGCCCTGGGACGACCGCGAGAAGTACCCCATCAAGTTCGACCTCGACGAGCTCCGCTGCATCTACTGCGGCATGTGCGAGGAGGCCTGCCCCGTCGACGCGATCGAGCTGACCCAGCTTTACGACATCGTCGGCATGACGCGCCAGGAGATGATCTTCGATAAGGAAAAACTCCTGAGCATCTACGACGCGACCATCGACAAAAAACCGATGTAGCCCGTGTAAAACGTACAAAACGCTTGACGCGGCGGGGCCAGCCGTGATACTGGTAACAGATCAAAGCTCACGGCTTGGCTGTGGGTGTCTTGTGCCCATACGCCTCTCAATCTCACGCCACTTCGAAGGAGCCCCTATGCCACGCACGTTCGTTTCTTTACTCGCGCTCGTCGCGCTGCTGTCGCTTGTGCCTGCCACAGCACGCGCGCAGGACGACGCGGCCGACCGCATCGTCGGGACGTGGGTTGGGATCGAGATGGACGGTGAGGCGATGCCCGAGGGCGAGTTCTCGATCACCTTCCATGCCGACGGCTCGGGGGAGTTTACGGAGCACGGCGACGACGCCGACCCGTTCACCTACACCTTCGACGCAAAAAGCGGGCAGGTCTGCACGGTCCGGCTTGAGGGCGAAGAGCCCTTCTCGTTTTCGCTCGATTTTGAAGGCGAGACCGTGACGTTTACGCCGACCGATGACGACGGCCCACCGCCGCTGAAGCTTCGGCGTGTCGGCGCGGACGCTGGCGAGGAGCCCATGCCGGCCCCGGCGGTCGAGGGCGACGCGGGCGAGCTCTTGGGCACGTGGATCGGGCTGACGATGGACGACGAAGCGCTGGACGAAGGCGATTTCTCGCTGATCTTTGAGGCCAACGGCCACGGCGCGATTATCGAAGACGGCGACGACCCCGAGCCCTTCACGTACGAGTACGACCCCGAGGCCCGGCGATGTGTGATCTACTTCGGCGGGGAGGGCGAGGGCTTCCCGATCGACATCGAGTTTGATGGCGACACCGCGACCTTTACCCCGACCCAGGACGATGATGTACTGGTCGCGCGTCGCGAGGGGGCGGGGGACGCGGACGACGACGAGCCGGGCGACGGTATGCCTGCCGAGGATTTGGCGGACAACCCGATGGTGGGGGTGTGGGCGGGCGTGTCGATGGGGGGCGAAGAGATCCCGGACGGCGCGTTTACGCTTACGGTGAATCCCGACGGCACGGGGCATGTGACAGACGGCAAAGACGACCCCACTCCCGAGCCGTATACGTACACGTATGACGCAGCGACGGGCGTGTTTGTGGTGACCCCGGAGGTGGGCGAGCCGTTCACGTTTACGATGACGTTTGAGGGCGACCTGGCGACGATGTCCGCCGGCGAAGCGGGCGGCCCGCCGCCGATCGTGCTGCGGCGTGTGGGCGGTGACGCCGAGCCCGGGCCCGTGGACCTGAGCGATTCGCCGCTGGTCGGACGGTGGGAGCTGGTGTCGTTCAACGGCGAAACGCTGCCCGAGGGTACGACGTACGTCTTCGTTAACCACGCCGACGGCACGGGCAGCTCCTTTGTCAACGGCGAGGCGGGCGACCCGTACACCTGGCGGCACGACTTCGAGACCGGTGTGGCGACCTTCACCCACCCCGATCAGGAGCCCGCGGCGTTTACCTTCGAGATCGAGGACGGTGTGGCGACCTATGTCTCGACCGATGGGGAGATGACCATCGTCGAGCGCCGTATTGATGACGACGCCCCGGTCGGTGAGCCCGCGCCCGAGCCCGCGCCGGTTGATATGAGCGAATCCCCGCTCGTCGGGCTCTGGATGCTCATCAAGTTCAACGACCAGGATGTCCCCGAGGACCTGGTGGTTTACGAACACCGGCCCGACGGTACGGGCACCGTGATCGAGAGCGGCGAGCGCGGCGAAGACTTTCGCTGGAACCACGACATCGAGCGCAGCTCGATTGTGGTCGAAGACGCCCAGGGCGAGGTGTTTGAGTTCACGCTCGTCGTGCAGGACGACCTGGTGTTTTATGTCTCGAAAGACGGCTCGATGCGGATCGTGCACCGCCGGGCGGGCGACCTTGAGCCCACGCACAACGGGGAGGAGCTGGTTGGCACATGGATGGGCTTGAAGATGGGCGACGAAGTGCTTGAGCCCGGCGAGTTTTCGCTGACCTTCAACGCCGACGGCACGGGCGAGCTCAACGACGGGGGCGAAGAGCCCGAGCCGTTCACCTACGCCTACAACTCCGCGACGAAGCTGTACTCGATTCAGGTCGACGAAGAAGAACCCGTGATTTTCTCGGCGACCATCGACGGCGATGAGCTCACCATCGAGCCGGTCGGCGAGGGAGCGCCGCCCACGCTCCTCATGCGTCGCGTGGTCGAAGAAGACCCCGACGACGGCAACGCGATGGACCCGGACGGTGTGATCGGGACCTGGTACGTCCAGCAGATGCGCGGCGAGTGGATCCCTGCCGATCAGGAGTTCCGTCTGGAGTTCCGTCCGGACGGTACCGCCCATACTTTTGAGAACAACGAGCCCGAGTCAGAAGCCGTGAATTACTCGGTCGATGAGGAACGCAGTGTTATCACGGTGTCGGACCCGGACAACATCGAGATCGTCCTGATCGAGTATGAGATGTTTGATGACATCATGATTATGTCATTCCGTGAGCCGGGTGGTTTGGGTGGGGCTGAAGAAATCCTGCTGTGCCGTCGGCCTGAGGGCAACGAAGAGCACCGGCGCCAACGGGCTGCGGTGGACGGGCGCGACGGCGCGGCCGAGGCGGTGGACGATGCCGCCGAGGCCGTGGAAGACGCGGTCGATGAGGCGATTGATGAATAGCGATCGTGGCTGAGTTGGGGCAGCCGCCGCGTGGAAACACGGCGGTTTACTTGCCAATTGAAACCATCCCTTCCGGAGCATGATGATGAAACCTTTTGCGGGCCTGAGCCGATACGCGTTTGTTTTGGCGCTGCTTTGTCCTGGTGTCGCGTCCGCCCAGCCGGCACAGGATGCCGGCGTGGATACCGAGCAGGCCGATGCGCTGGAAGACATCGGCGTCGTGGGCACGTGGTACGCGCAGCGGATGTATGGGGAGTGGATCGCGCCCGACTCGGAGTTCCGCCTGGAGTTCCGCGCGGATGGCACGGCCCACGCCTTCGAGGACGGCCGGGCGGAGGACGACATCGCGACCTACACGCTCGACGAAGACCGCGGGGTCATCATCATCCACGAGCCCAACGGCCAGATGCAGATCGAGATTGCGTACCTGCGGTACGACGACGTGATGATCCTGACCGTCCGCCCGCCCGAGGGGTTCGAGGATGCGTTTGGCGACGAGGACATGGAGCTCGAGCTGTCACTGCGGCCCGAAGGCAACGCGGAGCAGCAACGCGCCCGCGCGGCGTTTGCCCAGGCGATGAGGGACGAGGCTGGGCAGGTTGAGGAAATGCAGCCGGTTGAGGTTTCGCTCGAGGAGTTGTTGTTATGGCGCCTTGAGGACCTGGCCGACGCCGCTTACAGTTACCACACCGATGAGGGCAGCTTCCCCGCGACGCTCGGCGGCCTGTATGCCTACATGTTTAGCCCGGAGTCGTTTTGTCAGCCGGCCCAGGGGGTCGTTCGGCCCGAGGATTGGGGCGACTTGTCGGCGGATGACCGCGTCGCGTGGATCAATGCGAACACGGGCTATGGCTACATCGGCGGCGACGCGGCCACGCTGGCGTACAAGCGGGAGCAGTGGGATGCGCCGATGCTGTTTGAGCTCCCGCTTTTCGAGGGTAGCGAGACGGTCAGTCTCATCACGGTTGGCGGTACCATAGAGGTGCTGGATTACGACGAGGCCGACGCGTTGGTGAAGGAGCAGACCGGGCGTGATCTGATGGAGTGGATGGAGCACTTGGGGCGTGAGCAGCTGCCGCCGC
Source organism: Phycisphaerales bacterium JB063 (assembly GCA_044439905.1). Classification (GTDB taxonomy): domain Bacteria; phylum Planctomycetota; class Phycisphaerae; order Phycisphaerales; family Phycisphaeraceae; genus JAHQVV01. The sequence continues at coordinate 16,586 of JBITAC010000133.1, forward strand.
GCGAAGCGGAGGGGGCCGATGCGGACGCCGGGGGTGGGGATGCCGCCGGGCCGGCGGATTCGCTCAACGACCCCGGGGGAGATGTCGCGGCGGATCACGGCGAAACGCGTGATGTCGCGGAGTAGCCCGCGGTGATGCGGCCGATGGTTGGGCGGGTATTTAGAGATCAAAGCCGGCGTTTGCCGGAGAAAGAGAAGCATCGGATGAAGCGTTGCATGTACGGTTTCGTGGTGATCGTGTCGGCGGTGATGGTGGTGGGGTGTGGTGAGCCCGATGACCCGCCGCTCAACCCAGATCCGGTCGATGACCCGGTGGGCGCGGAGTCTACGGACGCTGCGGGCGGGACGGACGTGACGTCGCCTGATGCGGACGGCCTGCTGGTCGGGACGTGGGACGCGGTGCGGGACCAGAACGGCGAACTCCCGCCCAGGACGCTGGTGTTCACCTACCAGGCGGACGGGACGGGCACGGTCGTCGAGGAAGAAACGAGCACCAAGGGTTTTTCATGGACCTACGACGCGGACGCCAAGACACTGCACATCGAGACGACGAACGAAGACCTGTTGTTCACCGCGACGTTCGAGGGCGACACGCTAACGCTGGAGTCTGAAGCGCCCGCGACGATGATCGTGATGCGGCGGATCGATGGTGCCGGTGAGTAATCTTCTGCGCAGTGGGGTGTGGGTGCTCGTGCTGTTGGCGGTCGCTGGCTGTGGCCAGTCGCCGCAGTCGGAGTTGGTTGGCGCGTGGTCGGTGACGCAGCGGTTTGGCCAGCCCATGCCCGAGGGGGTGACCGAGACGCGCACGTTCCATGCGGACGGCACGCTGATGATCGCGCGGTCGGACATGGGCGAGTCGCACAGCGTGCGGTGGGCGGTGGCCGGCGAATGGCGGCTGCGCATCGACCCGGGCGAGGGGTCCGACGCCCCCGCAAACGACTACACCTACCGCATTGTGGGCGACACCCTGACCATCGCGGGCGAGCAGGGGGATACCGTGCTGTTGCGGGCGGACTAGTGCGGTGGGCACGGTTGTGCCGAGGGGTCGGGTTGGTTGGCGTGTGCCTGTGCAGCGATTGGTTCGATGGACTGCGTAACGCTGATCCTGACGGATGTTGCAAAGTCAAATCTTGCCTGCGCGTTTTTTGTCATTGAGTTCTCATAGCACCACATCGCCGACGTGTGCGGTGCGCGGTGGTATGCAGGGGTTGATTCGTGTCACGCGGGCTTTAGGGTGGGCGGGTGATCTCCGATCGGATGTGGGGCGGGTCGGGTCCGAGAAGGCCCGGCACGTCCAGGAATCTCCCGCATGGCGGACCGCGGTGCGGGGGTAAGGGCCGGTAAGTGGGCGTTGGTGATTTCCGGCTTGGAAATGGCGCACCACGGCGTAGGATAGGGTTGGCTTCGAAGCCGACTCTCGACTCACGCCGACTCCGGCAAACATCCTTTCCTCTTTTGGAGTCTTCTCATGCAGATGAACATCCGAACCCTCAATCTTGACGCCAGCCCTTCCCTGGACGACCACGCGTTTGAGCGTGTGATGACGGCTCTGTCGCACTTTGCCGAGCGGGTCGGCGCGGTCGACGTCCGGCTGGAGGATGTGCATGGCCAGCGGCACGGGCAGGACATGCGCTGCACGCTGCGTGTACACATCGAAGGGGCGGGGGTCGTGATGATCGAGCAGGTCGAGGCCGACATCTACGACGCGATCGATGCCGCGGCGCACCGGCTCAAGCGGGTGGTGCACCGCAAGGTCGGCCGATCGCGCGGCTTTGCGCATGAACGCCACAGCGACCAGCGCCGCGCCGCGTAGCGCGGTGGGCTCCAGTCATTGATAACTCACTCCTCAAACGACGAAGGGCGTCGCCGGCGTAGGCGACGCCCTTTGGCGTTGAGCGGTCGGTCGGTTGGGGCTTGGCGTGTTGAAGATGGACGCGCCAGGCCGCAAGCGGCAGGTGTCTTTATCATGAGGCAATGCCGGGCTCAGGCGTACGCGGCGGGGCGGGGGTGGGTTGCCGGGTTGGCAGGGGGCTTGGCAAAGTCGAGCATGCCGCCCAGCCGTGTGCGGAAGTAGCCCAGTCGGTTGTCGACCTTACTCGCAGAGAGGCCGAGGACCGAGCCGATCTCGAGGGTCGTGAGGCCGTCGGCGTAGTAGAGCAGGAGAATGTAGCGGTCGTCACGTTCCAGCGTGTTGAGGTACTGCCGGATCCGTGTCGCGTCCTTGCTCGCCATGGTGTGACTCCGAGGGTTGATGTGTTGATGCGAGGCGACGTCACGAAGACATGAGTGGGGATGCGTCGCCGAGTTGCGCCGGCCTCCTTGCCAGTGCGCGCGGGTTCTCGATGAGTGGGTTATCGGGGCGGGTGCGCGGGCATCTTGATTTTTCCTTGAATTTTTTGAGGGGGTGTATCACTACGGCTTACGCTCGACGCGGGCCAGACGAAAGAGGGGCGCAATAGAAAGCCCACCGCGGGGGCGGTGGGCCTGGGTAGGTTGGCTTGCGGTGTTCGATGCGGTGTGCGTTTTAGCTGGCGGCGTTGACGCCCAGCTCGTTGCGCACCTGCTCGCACCAGTCCTTGACGCGTTGCTCGGTGAGCTCGGGCTGGCAGTCGTCGTCGAGGCAGAGCCCGCAGAATCGGCCGTCGATGACGCCCTTGCTGGCTTCGAACTCGTGGGTGTCAGTGTCGGTGAAGCCGAGCTTGCCGATGGCGCCACGCTCGAGCATCTTGAGGTAGACGATGCCGATGGCGTCCTGGTAGGTGTCGGGGTAGCCGGCCTGGTCGCCGGTGCCGAAGAACAGGACCTTCTTGCCGGTGAGGTCGACTTCGTCGAGGCGGTCGTAGATGTCCTGCCAGTCGTACTGGAGTTCGCCGACGTCCCAAGTGGGGATGCCGCAGAACAGGACATCGTAGTTTTCGAGGTCACTGGGCTCGATCTGGGAGACGTCTTCGTAGGTCTCGAAGAAGTCTTCGCCCAGCTCGTCGCGGATTTGCTCGGCGACGGCTTCGGTTTTGCCGGTGCAGGTGCCGTAGAAGAGTGCGATCTTCATGGTGTGTTCTCGTGTCGTGGCCGGGCTTGCCGGCGGTGTGGCGTTGGGGTCCGTGCAGCGACACACTGTAGCCCGCCGTGGCGCGCGGTCAAGCCCGGCCGGCGGGTGTTGTGGCTGTGGCGAGATAGGGGCGATCCGCGGGCTGGCGCGGATGTAGCGGCGGGGCGGTCGGGTTGTGGCGTAAAGCCATTGGTTTTCGCTTTGGGCCGGGCTAAACTCTACTGTCGGGGTAGCCCGCGTCATTTCGTCGTGCCCCGGGGATGAGAGGACCCTTGATGAACCAGCCCAGCCGTTTCACCTTCAGCCGGTCCGGCCTGCCTGCCCCGCGGCCCGTGGCAGCCTTTGCGGTCGCGGCCAGTCTGCTCGCGAGCGACGCCGGGGCGGTGATCGTGGCCGGCGACCCGGGCCAGGACGCGCCACTGCAGACCACCGCGCCCGTCGGCTTCGAAGACGCATGGAACCGCGTCGGCTCGCTGGGCGGGGGCTCGGGCGTCTACCTCGGCAACGGCTACGTCCTCTCCGCCCGACACGTCGGCGGCGGCAACAACTTCAGCATCGACGGTGTCAACCACGAACGCATCGCCGGCACTTCCATCACACTCACCAATCCCGAAGGGCTAGGCCTCTCTACGCAGGCCGACCTCTGGATCAACCGCTACGCGATCCCCGATACATCGCCGCTCGTGGGGCTGGGTGTCATCGAAATCCGTGACACCCCGCTCGAGACCGCGGGCGGTGGGGGCATCATCATCGGCGAAGGGCTCGGGCAGACGACGCAGTCGCCGGTCAACGTCGGCGGCAGCCGGACGGGCTATATCTGGGGTGGAAGCGAAGTTCGGCGGTGGGGCGATATCGGTATCACCGGTGCGGCTGAGGAGATCCAGGCTGGCGGGCGAGACGTCGTCGGTGCCGTGTCGTTCAGCTTTCAGGAAATCGCGGGGCGAGGGGCCGCCGCCGCGGGCGACTCGGGCGGCGGGCTGTTTTACATGGACAACGGCACGTTGGTCCTCGCGGGCATTACCCACGCCGTCACGCTCTTCAACGACCAGAATGAAGACACCACCGCCTTTGGCAACCGCACGCTGTTTTCCGACCTGTCGGTCTATCTCGACCAGATCCACGTCGTCCAGGGCGACCTCACGGGGGATGGGTTTGTCGGCGTCGAAGACCTCGACCTGATCCTCGCCAACTGGGGCACAGCCGTGACCGCAGGCGACTGGACCCAAGGCGACGCGAACGGCGATGGTACGGTCGATCAGGGCGATTTAGACGCCGTTTTGCCCCATTTTGGCATGGGAACGCCGAGCAGCCAGGTCCCCGAGCCGGGCACCGCGGCGGCGATGGTGTTACTCGGTACCACCTTGACGGCCCGCCGAAGGCGCCCCCGTCGATTGCCTGGTTTTCGGACGATGTAGGGTTGACACTTATCAATGTTGTGGTACGATTCGAAGCATCTGCAGGGGTGTTTCTGACAGATTTACAAGGTACAGGAGAGGATCTTTGATGAAACGATTCACTACGAAAAACGCCCTTCTCGGCGCCGCTCTGGCGGGTCTCGCTGCTGCCCCTGCATCGGCCGACCTCAACTATTACTGGGATATTTCGGCCCTCGGTATCGGTGGGCCTGCTGGGACTGTTTCCAACGACCTCTCCATCATCACCGACAACGGTGGCTTCACCGCCGTGCTGCTCGCGGAACTGACGCAGGGCACCTTCTACAACCCCAACGCCTCGAACGTGCCGCCTGCCAGTGCTTCGGCCGATTCGTACTTTGGCGGCGGGTATAACACCGGTAACTCGGCGACGACCCCGTCCCCCATCCTCGTGGGTAAAGCGGTCGACCTCGGCGGCGACCCCCTCGCCGAAGGCATCAGCGCCACCCTCATCAACGAGACGTGGATCCCCGACTTGGATCAGCTCACCGCGTCCAGTACCCCGTTCCCAACCGGCACCGTCAACGCACCCGCATTCGGTGGCCGATTCAGCGCCAGCAGCGACGCGATGGGGACCTACCAGATCCGTCTCAACAACGAGAACGGCGACTTGGTTGAAGTCCTCACCGGCACCATCACCAACGGCCGATTCAGCCAACGCCTCACCGGCGATGCGAACCTTGACGGCGACGTCGACATCTTCCAAGGCAACGGCCAAGGCGATGTCCAGATCGTCCTCTCCAACCTCGGCACTAGCGGTGCCGGTGTCGGTCTTCTCCAAGGCGACCTCAATGGCGACGACGATGTCGATGTGTTTCAAGGCAATGGCCAAGGTGATATTCAGATCATTCTCGCCAATCTCGGCGCTACTACGGGTGCAACTCGCGGCAATAGTGCAGGTGCAACATACGACTTCCAGACTGGTGAGTTGACTTTTGACATCATCGGAAGCGACGTGACAGTCATCGGCCTTGAGTCAACTGGGAACATCATGATTGCCGAAGCATCCGAGGCCGGCACCCTGTC
>JBITAC010000134.1:0-32197 GCA_044439905.1 Phycisphaerales bacterium JB063
CCGCCAGGCCCAGCAGGCTTATCAGTCGCTCCATGCGGGGTTCCCCTGCGCTAGTGGATGACGGTGTTGAACGACCGGTCGCCGGCGTCGCCGAGGCCGGGAACGATAAACTTCTGATCGTTCAACACGGGGTCCACCTTGCAAACGTACAACTGCGCCTGTGGGAATCTCTCGGCCACCGCGTCGACGCCCTCCTGCGAGGCGATCAGCGACAGCACCTTCGCGCGGCCTACGCCCCACTCGTAGAGCGTCTGCAGCGCCGCAACCGCGGAGCCGCCGGTCGCCAGCATCGGGTCGAGCACCAGCGCGGTGTCGACCGGCTTGCCCGGCGGCAGCTTGTCGTAGTAGCGAACCGGCTGGGCGGTCTCTTCGTCCCGGTACAGGCCAAGGTGCCACACCTCGGCCGAGGGGATCAGGTCCAGCACCGGGTCGACCATGCCGAGCCCCGCCCGCAGGATCGGCACCAGGCCGATGCGGTCGGTCAGCTCGTAGCCCTCGGCCGCCGCGACGGGCGTCTTGACCTCGGAGGTCCGCGTGCTGAGGTCCTTGGTGGCCTCGTAGGCCAGCAGCGTCGCGAGCCGGCGGACCGAGCTGCGGAACTCTGCGGGCCGCGTCTGCTCGCAACGGAGCACGGTCAGGTGGCGGCCGATCAGCGGGTGAACGACCTCGTGAACGCCTTGCATTCGGTAACCTGCATCGCCTGGAACCACGGCTTCTGAACGACCCCATCGGGTCGGGACCGTGATTCTAAAGCTAGCAGCGCCGCCGCGAAACCCGCGCGGCGACGTTTAGGCGCGCCGGCGCCGGCGGCAAACGCCCACCCCCGCACACGCCAAGAGCGCCGCGGCGCCGGGCTCCGGGGCGAGCGACGCCGACGCGATGAACGCGCCGCCGCCGGCAATGTAGGTCGCGATCTGGCTGCCGGTCGCCTGGCCCATGGTGTCGTCGAAGTTCCAGTGGATGCCGAGGTAGACGCGGCTTCTGCCGTTCTCGGCCATGGCTTCGCTGAAGGAGTTGAAGGTGCGTTCGGTGTCTTCGAGGTCGAGGCCGTAGGCGGCCATGAGGTCGGGGTTGTCGATGAGGTATTGGAGTTCTTCGGAGGAGACGGTGAAGGTGATGTCGTCGGTGCCGTAGAACTCGATGAGTGTTGCGAAGAGTGCGCCGCCGAAGGTGGCGTGGCCCGAGAGGTAGGTGGGGAAGGGGGGCGTAAAGCCGACCAGGTCTTGGCCGTCGGGAGCGCCCAGGGGTGTCCAGTCTTCGTCGCCGACGGTGTTGTCGTTGCCGTCGTGGTCGCCTTGGCGGATGCCGGTGACGGGCCGCCAGAGGTCGTACTCGAACTTGGAGTCCCAGGCGACGACGCCGGCGTCTGCCATGGCGACGGTCGCGAGCGCGAACATCTGCGCGTTTTGTTCGAGGGTGTTGCCCTGCTGGACAGCGACGGTGCGCATGATGTCGTTGTAGAGGACCATCGGCGTGCCCATGCCCAGTCGGTCGTAGGCCCAGAAGAGCCCGATCTCGGTCTGCTCGGCGGTGCGTGCCGTGCTATCGACCCCGCCGAGCATCATCACCTCGTTGTAGGCGTCGGCGTAGGCCTGCGTGTTGATCGCGGGGCTCGCGCCGGGCGAGAACGAGCCGGGGCTATGGAGCGCGAAGGTTTGGACGCTGCCCCAGCCCGGGCCCCAGGCTTCTTGCCCGGGGTTGACGGGGTCGGGCTGCCAGTGGCCGACCGCGTTGGTCGGGGTGTACTGCGTCATGGCGTCGAAGCCATCGTTCGCCCGCTCGTTGATGATGGCCTGCCCGATCTGCGTGCCCAGCGCGACGCCGTCGGTGACCTGCGCGCTGCTGCCCAGCGCCGCCAAACTCGTCGCGAGGTAGCTGTCCAGTGACGACTGCTGGTCGCTGTACGCCGCGCTGAGCACGGTGTACGCGGCCTGGATCGCCGCGGCCTGCCCCGACGCTGAACCGGCGAGGTGGGTGACCGACGGGTCGTAGGTATAGAACGACTGCGTCCCGCCGGTGGTGGCGATGCTGTCGTAGATCGCGAGGTTCATCATCGCCAGCGCCCGCGTCGCCATGCCCGGGTTCTGCACCGTCACGTTGCTAATGATCATCTCACTGGCAAACTGGTTCCAGTCGAGCACCTCGTCGGCCGCGCTGGGCGCAGCGGCCACCCCACACAGCGCGAGGCCGGCGAGCGCACGGGAGAACGGAAAACGAGTCGCGTGGTTCATCAATCTATTCCCTCATCCATCGGCGGGCGAGAAGACGCCCACGTCCATCTAAACAGTCTACTACGTCGATACCACCGGGCCAACGAAACTCGTGCCCCGCCCATTGCAGCCTGGCCCCAACTACCCGAGCCCTTACAACCCGTCGCACACACGATTTTAGCAGTCCGCTTCCGCGCCCGAGCCCAGCCGTCCCCGCCCGCCCGGGCCCCGATCGCCGCTGGCGGCCCCTGCAAGCCGATTCCACGCCGCCGGCCGTCCCCGCTCACCGGGCCGGGCCCGTTTGTCAGCCCCCCAGCCCCCCGGTTATACTGGAGGGCAATCGAAGCTACGCATTGTCGCGTAGCGCAAACAGACTGAGACGTTCGCGAAGCCCCTGGTCCCCGGCCCCACGGCCACTCCCGGTTGCCCAACGATCCGCCTCGAAAACCCAGGAGCTTCGTATGAAGATCTACGTCGGCAACATGGCATTCTCTACCACCCAGGAGTCGCTCGAAGCGCTCTTCTCGAACTACGGCCAGGTCCAGGAAGTCGCTGTCATCACCGACCGCGACACCGGCCGACCCCGCGGCTTCGCTTTCGTCACCATGGATGACGACGGCGGCAAGCAGGCCATCGAAGCCCTCAACGGCAACGAGTTCGAAGGCCGTACCCTCACCGTCAACGAAGCACGCCCCCGCGAAAACCGCGGCGGCGGCGGTGGCGGCGGCTACAACCGCGGTGGTGGTGGTGGCGGCGGCCGCTGGTAAACCCAACGGCACAGCTCAACGCTGAAAACCCAGCCCCGTCGGCACACGCCGGCGGGGTTGTTGTTTGGGCGCAGTGTGCCGCGCCGCGCACCTGGTACGCCTCCCCAAAGAATGCGTGCGTCTGCGGGTGACACATCGCTACGCGATGTGCTGTTTGCATCGACGCCCTCGCCATATCACACATCGCTGCGCGATGTGGCCCCGTCAAACGCCGGCGAAACTTCGGGGACCCGTCTTACAATGTAGGCATGGGAACAACGCGCCATCAACGCCAAGCCGACACCCCTGCACTAAGCCGACGCCCGGGCCTACAAAGCCCCAGCCGCGCCGCGCGGCTCGCGCTGGTGCTCCCGCTGCTGTTGCTCTTCGCAATGTGCAACACCGCCTGCACTCAAACCCCGCAGGCCGTAGACGGCCCAACGCCCAACAGCATCACACCGACCACCACCCCCGGCCTCGAACGGCTCGACACCCTCATCCAGCAAGGCATCGACCAACGCCTCTACCCCGGTGCCGTCTGCATCGTCGGCCAAGTCAACGACCAGACCCACACCATCCTCCACGCCCGCGCCTACGGCCACCTCACCTACCCGCACAACGACCCCGACGCACAACCCACCCAACTCAATACCCTCTACGACCTCGCCTCGCTCACCAAAGTCGTTGCCACCACCACCGCCACACTCCTCAATCTTGCCGACGGCCGACTCGCCCTCGACGACCCCGCCGCTCAATACATCCCCGGCTTCGAGCAGCACGGCAAAGACGCAGTCACCCTCCAGCACCTCCTGACCCACACCTCCGGCCTCAAGCCCTACGAGTCCTACAGCGTGGTCGAGGCCGGCCGACACGAAGACGAATCGCACAGCGACGCGCTCATCCGCCACTACGCCGCGCTCCCCCTCGCCTACGACACCGGCGCGGGCTACGCCTACAGCTGCCTCAACTTCCAGACCCTCGCACGCATCAACGAAACCGCCGCCGGCCAATCGCAGGAACAACTCCTCATCCGCCGAGTCTTCGGGCCGCTGGGCATGCACGACACACGCTACACACTCAACGACGAACAACGCACACGCGCCGCGCCGACCTTCCGCGACCCGCAGGGCCGACCCGTCGCCGGCACGACCCACGACCCGCTCGCACGCTACCACGAATCCACGCCGCACTGCCCCGGAAACGCCGGCCTCTACAGCACCGCAACCGACCTCGCCCGCTACGCACAACTCATCCTGAACCTCGGCCGAGCCAACAACCAACCACTCCTCGACCCCGACCTCCTCGCCCGCGCGCTCGCGTCCCAGACCGACCCCGACACCGTCGGCGAACAGCGCGGCCTGGGCTTCGACGTCTACGAATCCAACCACTACATCACCGACGCCAACACACGGCTCGGCCACGAACTCGTCGGCCACACCGGCTACACCGGCACGCTCATGCTCCTGGACCGACACACCGGCCGATACCTCATCCTCCTCACCAACCGCACCTACCCCGCCGACGAAACCACCCCCGCCCAATCCCCCAGCATCAACGCGGTCCGGCGCGCGTGTTGGGCGGTGGTGCGATAGTCAGCCAGTCATCCGTCTTCATCAAAACCTTTTTGCCCCTCCGTTGATTTGATAGCGATGTGCCGACATGAAGACACGCTTTGGATTGATCGTCGTACTTGTGCTGATCTCGGTATTGGGTGTGATCTGGCTGTTCTTGGTCAGGCCCGGTGTATTGCGTGTTGGGCCGGTGATCGTGGACAACGACCCGCAGCCGCCGACGCAGGGGCGGCTGGCTGGACCCCAACGCGATGAGGTGGCGAGCGATCTGATTGGTCGGCCGATCTACACCTACGCAGTGCATGCGCTGGCTTTCAGTGACGACAGCGCTTTTCTTGCACTGGGGGCGGGCGATGGTGGGGTGATGCGGATCGATCTTGCGATGCTCGCGGCGAATGCGAACGACCCTATGAACCCGCCAGCCAGTCTGCTCGCGGCGCACGACGACTGGGCTTTTGCCATCGACTTTCTCGAGGATGGATCGATCATCACGGGCGGCGGCGACAACCTGCTGATCCATTGGGACCAGGGCCTGCAGAAACGTCACACCTTTGACATTGGCGGGCACACGAACGATGTCCATGCGTTGGCGGTGTCGCCGGACCAGTCGCGGATGTACTCGGCCGGGGACGACCACCGGCTGATCGCATGGGACCTTCGTGATGGGGCGGTGCTGTACGACATCGCGCCGCACGAGGGGCCGGTGCCGGCGCTCGTGCTTTCATCGGACGGCGCGGTGATCGCTACAGGAAGCCGAGACGACAAGGTGCGTCTGTTCGATGCCCAGACGGGTGACCTGCTCCACACCCTTGACCCCCATGACGATGATGTGCTTGACCTTGCGTTCTCGCCCGACGGTTCATGGCTTGCCTCGGCGAGCTATGACACCACGGTGCGCATCTACGAGGTCGAGACCGGCGGCCTGATTCAGACGCTGCGCGGCAGCAACAGCAGACAGTTTGCGGCGGCCTACAGTGCCGACGGCCGGTATCTCGCGGCGGGAGGGGAATCCGGCAAGATTGTGATCTACGACGCCAGTGATGACTACGCGATCGTGCAGCGAATTCGGACGGACGGCGACGTCTCGCGCTTGGCGTTCAGCCCTGACGGCCAATGGTTTGCCTCGGCTTCTTCGACGGGGGTCGTCATTCTTTACGATGCGCAGATGTTCGAGGAGATTCAGACGCTACGCTATGAGATTGTTGAAGACGTTGAGTAGCCGGGGCGTGGTGACTGTCAGGAGATCGTAGTGCTTGGACTCATGGGCGCGATGCAGGAAGAGGTGGCGCATCTGCGTGCGCTGCTGGCGGGGGTGACGACGCACAAGGTCGGCGGGCGGGACTACCACGTCGGGACGCTGGATGGGCACGCGGTCGTGCTCGCGTTTTCGCGGTGGGGGAAGGTGGCGTCGGCCTCGACCGCGACGACGATGGTCGACCGGTTCGGCGCACGCGAGCTCGTCTTCACCGGCGTCGCGGGGGGGATCGATCCGGCACTGAAGGTCGGCGATGTCGTCGTGGCGGACACGCTGTACCAGCACGACCTGGACGCGAGCCCGCTGTTTGCCCCGATGGAGGTGCCGCTGCTGGGGGCGACGTCTTTGCCGGTGGAGCTAGAGCGGGTGCAGCGTGCCGCGCGGGCGGGGCGTGTGTTTCTGGATCGGCTGGTGGAGCATGTGGAGCCGGCGGAGTTGACGGCGTTGGGCGTGGGTTCGCCGGGGGTGTATGTGGGCCCGATCGCGAGCGGGGACCAGTTCATCGCGAGCACGTTGGCGCGTGAGCGTGTGGCGTCGCTTGTGCCGGGCGTGCTGTGCGTGGAGATGGAGGGCGCGGCGGTGGCGCAGGTGGCGTACGAGCACGGCGTGCCGTTGACGGTGGTGCGGGTGATCTCCGACGGCGCGGCCGAGGGCTCGGCCATGGACTTCCAGCGTTTCATCACCGAGGTCGCCAGCCGATTCACCGCCGGCATCGTGCGGGCATGGCTCGAGCAATAGCCGCGCGTTTGCCCAGACGGCGGTTCACTATCCGCGAGCTTACGCCCTCACTCTCGCCCATCTTTGTGCGCCGCGATTGAGCGTTGAGCATTCGCCTGCTTTTGCATTGCGGCCGTATTCGGCCGGGGTCATACCCGCGTCCCCGGGCGTGAGGTGAGGTGCGAAAAATGCTTGTCTTTAGCGGTAAATTGATATGTTTGGCGTGTATGAAAAACTTGAATGTCAATATGGCTGGCAGTAAGATTAGGGGGCTTCTTGAAGTCTTCCCGTTGTGATTTATCTCTTTCCGCGGTTCCGCATAGCGTTTCCGGAGTTTTGAAGATGGCTTTGTTGATCGGTCGGTGTTCGCGTGTTGGCTGGGTGTCCGGGTCGGCCTTGGTGCTGGCGTTGCTTGTCGCGGTTGCCTGGCCTGTCGAGGCGCGGGCGCAGGCAGGCGAGCTGGACCGTGCGGGGCAGCGGCTGTTCCAGAACTACACGCGTGTGTTTTGCCGGCAGTTTTTCCATTACGAAGACCGCTTCATCATGCTGCCCAACCACTACCGTCGGCGTGAGGCGTCGACGGGGAAGACCTACGACCAGGTGGTCGAGGAGATGACGTGGGTCGAGCAGGTCCGTGCGGGGGGGAACGTGATCCGCGAGATCACCCACCGCCCGCCCCGCGGCGAGGCGATCGCGGCGTCGCTGGTGATCCCCGAGCTCGAGGTCGGGCACTACGGCTACATCGACGCGGTGACGATCGAACGTATCGTGCGCGATAACGAGATGATCGTCCGCGATGTCCGGCTGATCGACCCCGAGATCGTCGGCAGCGACAACAACACCCACCGGCTCGCGCTGGTCGAAAGGCAGCGGACCTACGAAGGCAAGACCTACCGGCTGCACGGCTTCAGCACCGCGGGGCTGCGGGAGGGCCAACTCTACCGTGGGCCCGACGAGAAGGGGATTCATATTGCCGTGGCCGGGGTGGACCAGCACCACAACTTTGTCTTTATCAACTTTGAGCGTCTGCGTCGTATACGGACCAACGAGTTTGAGGATGCGTTGGCGTATGTCGATCTTTCGCCGGCCGAGTTCAACGACCTGACCCGCGGCAACCGTGAAGAGCACGGCGTCCAGGGCGACATGATGACGATGATCGCGCTGTACAACCACTACTACACCGCGTTCCGCATCCCTCGGCCGGCGGTGACGCCGTCGGTTTCCGATGCGCCCGCGACGGCGGACCCGCCCGCCGAGCCCGCGACCCCGGACCAACCCGAGGTGCCCGACACGCCCGACACGCCCGATCGCCCGGACAGGCCTGATGCCCCGGGTTCGGTGTTCCCGGATTTACCGGAGGGTGAAGAGGTGCCCGACCTGCCCGAGGCCTTGGAGCCGGTGGATGATTCGCCGGCCGACGACCCGGGCCGTGATGAGGACGACTGGGACGAGGACTGGACCCCGCCGCCGCCGCCGTCGACGGACGAGCCGGGTTTCTTCGGGATTCCGCTGGAGTAGTCGCGACGGCGCGGATGGTTGGTGTGGTGTCCGCGTGCCTGTGTGGGGGGTTACCGTGGTGCGCGTTCGTGGATGACCCATCGGGAGGTGGGTCGGCCGGCGGGCTCGTCGTCGGAGCGGACGGGGTAGAGCCCGGGCTGTGCGTCGCTTTGGCCGACGGTGGCGGTGAGTCGGGTGAAGCCGGATCCGAGTGCGGCCTGGAGCGAGGCCTGTGGCATGTAGCCGTCGACGCGGAGGGTGAGCAGGGCGGCGGCGTTTTCGGGCGCGTTGATTTGGCCGATGCAGTCGCCGGTGATATGCAGCGCGGTGACGGGCTGGCCCGCGGTGAGGTTGCCGATGAGCGGGCCGTCGATGACGACGACGCCCGAGCCGTGCGCGGTGATGCGTCCCGACACGCCGCCGCCGGTGTAGAGGTCGAGCGTGCCGGCGGCCTGGAGCGTTGCGGCGGGGTTGATGCTGCCGGCGATGACGACCTCGCCCGCGTCGCGGAGGATGATTGAGGCGTTGAGGTCGCCGAGGATATGGACGACGGCGTCGCCTGTGACGGTGATGTCTGCGTTGGCGTTGCCTTCGATGAGCACGCTGCCGCGGCCGTCGACGACGATGGGCTCGTCGAGGTCGCCGGGCTGGTGCCAGGACCAGTCGCCGCCGCGCATGAAGCCGGTGTGCCAGTAGCCGCGTGCGGCGTAGAACGCGCCTTCATGGTCGACACCTGCCGCGACGACGGCGCGTTGGACCGCGGACCATCGGCGTTGCAGCAGGGCCCGGCGCTCGCCCGCGTCGGCGATGCCGCGTGCGAGCGCCTCGTCAAACGCGTCGATGGCGGCGGTCGTGCGGGCCGGTGGGGGCGGCGCGGGCTGCGCGGTGCCGCGTCCGTGACCCGCGGGTGGGGTGGCCTGCCCGTCGCTGGCCGCGGGGTCGGTCTCGCAGCCGGCAGCGGACAGCATTACGGCAAGGAGGGCGCAGCGGATCAGGCGGGCGGGGGTCGGGTTCATCGGCTCGGGGGTCCCTGGGGTGAATGCCCGATTGTAGCGTGTTTTGCAGGGTTTCTGGGGTCTGCCGGCGAGCCGTGTGACATGCGGGCGAGACAAAACGTATAGAAACCCTTGGTGAAGCGCGCTGCCGTGCGTACACTGGAAGTGGAGGGGCGGGCCACATCACACCACGCACTCGCGAGCCCCACAATGCCAAACGCCTTATCGATCTTGTGTATCGACGCGGACGCAGCGGATGCGCGTCGCCTTGCGTCGTGTCTGTCCCAGGTGGCGTCGTACGACGTCGCGTTCCACCACCAGCCCGACGCGGGGTTGGCGCTGCGTCGGCTTGGTCGGCTGCACGCGGATGTGCTGGTGATCGACAACGGCCTGCCGACGGTGACGGGGTGTGAGGTGATCTCGGCTGCGCGGGCGCAGGGCGAGCATCGGCCGATCATCGCGACGGCGTGTGAAGACTGCGGGTACCTCACGGCCGACCTGTTGCGTGCGGGCGCGGATGCGTTTCTCTTGAAGCGTGACCTCTCGCCGGGCTTCGTCGAGCACGTGATCGCGCGGGCGTTGTGTGATTCGCGCCAGCGTGTCGCGCAGGTGACGCTCAAGCGGGAGGCGCTGCGGGGGATGCTCAAGCCGACGCGGGTGATGGCGCTGCGTTAGGGTGGTTTTTGTTAGAAATGCATGCGGCATGTTTAGCGGGCGACGCGCAGCGTCCCGCGAGTTGCACTGTGGTACGCGATGCCGGCGTTACACAATCACGGGACGCTGCGCATCCCCGCTAAACGTATACTCCGCCGATGGCTCATGCTGGCGGACAACTCAAACGCGACCTCGGGCTGTTCCATGCAGTGCTGCTGGGGCTGGGCTCGATCCTCGGGACGGGCGTGTTTGTGTCGATCGGGATCGCGGCGGGCGTCGCGGGGCCGGCGGTGTTGGTCGCGATCGTGCTGGCGGCGCTGTTGGCGCTGTGCAACGGCTTGAGTAGCGCGCAGCTCGCGGCGGCGCACCCCGTCGCCGGCGGGACATACGAGTACGGCTACCAGTACCTCAACGACAAGCTCGGCTTTACGGCGGGCTGGATGTTCCTCTGCGCCAAGAGCGCCAGCGCGGCGACGGCGGCGCTGGGGGTTTCGCATTACTTTACATGGCGATTTGTGGTGTCGACCGAGTTGGTTGAATGGATCGGGGTGCAGTCGCTGATCTATCTTGAGCTCGGGATGTCGCTGGCGGTGGTCATTGGCGTGATGGTGACTGTCCTCTTGGGTATTCGGCGGACAAGTTGGGTCAACGCGGCACTGGTTGCGGTGACGGTGGTCGGGCTTCTTGGGGTGATGGGTTTCGTTTTTAGCCAGGCGCTAAGCGTTGGTGCGGTCCGCCGTGATGTCACATTTTTACCTGCATTTTCTGACGACCGGGTACCACTGCTCGCTGCGACCGCCCTGATGTTTGTTGCGTTCACGGGGTATGGACGGATCGCAACGTTGGGCGAAGAAGTCCGTGAACCCCGTCGTGTCATCCCCCGGGCGATCTGGGCAACACTTGCGGTTTCTTCCTTGCTGTACTTGGGGATTGGCGTGGTCATTGTCTTGACGATGGGGGCTCTAGATACCGCTGTTTCGGCGGATGGCTTGGCCTTTGCGATGTATGTGTTTGGGGCCGCCCATTGGTTGATTTGCCTGGTCGCCATCGCCGCCATCACCGCGATGCTCGGTGTGTTACTGAACCTGATCCTCGGCCTCTCACGCGTCGTGCTGGCGATGGGGCGGCGGGGGGATATGCCCCGGGTGTTTGCGAAGGTGAACGCGAGCGGGACGACGCCGGTGCCGGCGGTCCTGCTGGTGGCGGGGATCATCGCGGGGCTGACGCTCGTCGGCGATGTCAAGGCGACGTGGTCGTTCGCGGCGTTCACGGTGCTGATCTACTACGGCATCACGAACCTCGCGTGCCTGCGTCTACCCAAGGAAGACCGCTTGTACCCGCGCGTCTTTGCGTGGGCGGGGCTGGCGGGGTGTTTTTTCCTGGCATGGTGGGTTGAGCCGAGGTACTGGGGCGCGGGGGTGGTGCTGATCGTGGTGGGGCTGTTCTGGCAGCAGATCGCGCAGCGGTGTTTCAAGAAATTGCCCGATCCGCGGGATGTGTGCTCGGCGTGTGGCTACGATCTGCGGGTGTCTTCGGATGCGTGCCCGGAGTGCGGGGAAGTGATCCCCGCGCTAGAAGGGGCGTAGAAAAAAGGGGTCGGGAGTCTTTTTCAGGCGAGCTACTCCACGACACCCATACCGCTTCACCAAAAAGACTCCCGACCCCTTTTTCTGCACTGGTTTTGAAGGATTGATTTTGCAGACCCCAGACGCGTTGGTTTTTGATTTGGATGGCACGCTGGCGGACACGATGCCGGTGCACTTCATTGTGTGGCAGCAGGTGCTTTCGCCGCACGGGCTGGATTTCCCCGAGGACCGGTTTTATGCGTGTGGCGGGATGCCGACGTGGCGGATCGTCGAGATGCTCGCGGCCGAGCAGGGCAAGACGGTGGATGTCGCGTCGGTGGTGAAGGCGAAGTACGACGGGTTTTTCGAGTATGTGGACGGTGTGAAGCCGATCGACGTGGTGCTGGCGATCGCGCTGGCGCATCACGGCCAGGTGCCGATGGCGGTGGCGACGGGGGGCAAGCGAGCGGCGGCGGAGCGTACCCTCGCGGCGATCGAGGCGACGCACCTGTTTGACGCGGTGGTCACGGCCGACGACGTTGCGCACCACAAGCCACACCCCGAGACGTTTTTGCGTGCGGCGGAGTTGTTGGGGGTGGAGGCGTCGCGCTGCCGGGCGTACGAGGACGCGGACCCGGGGATCGAGGCGGCACGCTCGGCGGGGATGGACGTGGTGGATGTGCGGGTGTTGTTGCGGGGGTGAGGCACGTTTGTGCCAGATACTTCGCAGGCTCAGCGTCGGCGTGGGGCGCGTCGCCCGGTGAACGAAAAAAGAATCCCGCGCGGGGTGGCGCGGGATTCGTAAGGTGGTTTGTATTGGCGGTCGGTGGTTTGTCGCGTGTTTAGTTGACGGCGTCTGCGCCGGCCTGTGCGACGGTGTGGTCGTTTTCGACCGTGGATCCGGAGACGCCGATCGCGCCGATGATTTCGCCGGCGGCGTTTTTGATGGGCACGCCGCCGGGGAAGGTGATGAGCCCGCCGTTGGAGTGTTCGATGTTGTAGAGCGCGCCGCCGGGCTGGCTGAGGCCGCCGATGTCGCCGGTGTTCATGTCAAACCAGCGTGCGGTGCGTGCTTTTTTGATGGAAATATCGATGGATCCGAGCCAGGCGCCGTCTTCCCGGGCGAAGGCCTTGAGGTTGGCGCCGGCGTCGACGACGGCGATGTCCATCTTCGTGCCGATCTCGGCGGACTTTTCGAGGGCGGCGGAGACGGCCAGCTTGGCCTGTTCGAGGGTGATGTCGCTCACGGTGATATTCCTTGGGGGTTGGGAAACGAGCCAGTTTAGCAGGCGCATGTCGGAGCGCACCCGCTGATCGGGTCGGCGGGCTTAGGGCTTGGGGTAGGTTGGGTGCGCTGATCGTCAGGCGGCTTTGCGGGTTTCGTGCTGCTCTTCGGTCTCTTCTTCGAACAGGTCGTCGAGCATGGCGTCGAGGGTGTGCGCGGCGCGGGCGGTGTGCTTGCGGAGGTCGGCGAGCTGGTGCTTAGTGATCAGCGCGAGGTGGTAGGCGACCTGGGCCTGGACGAGGGTGTCGCGGATGAGGGCGTGGCCCGCGTTGGCGGCGGCGAGGGCGGGGGTGTATTCGTCCTGCGCCCAGCAGTCGGCGAGCTTGAGGGGGAGGGCGGCGATGGACTTGCGCATGCCGCCGGCGATCCCGGACTTTTCTTCGGGGGGGAAGGTCTGGGTGAGTTTGTAGACGTGGGTGACCAGCGCGAGGGCCTGCTTCCAGGCGCGGGTGTGTTCGTAGGTAGGGGTGGTCATCGCGTCGCTCCGGGTCGGTGTCGTGGATAGACATCGGCCGACTTGGCGTGCGGGGCGGAAGGGCTGGGGGCGGGGGAGTTATCGGGCGGGGGTTCGCAAGCGAACAGTCCACCGTGAACAGTAAAAAGTGAACAGATGTAGCGATCAAACCTGTTCACTGTGTACTGTTCACTCATCACTTGCTCCGTCGGGGACGAATTCGATGTAGAGGGCACGGTTGGGCATGTCGAAGGTGAGCCGGAAGGAGGCGAGGATTTCGCCGCCGATGCGTCCGACGGCGTGGCGCGGGTCGCTGAGGCCCAGGGGCTGGGGCTCGAAGGTGACGGCGACGTCGGCGAGCCGCAGGCCGAAGACATCGAGCCGGCGTAGCCAGGTCTGCTGGACGTCGATGTGTCCGCCGACACCACGGGCCTGGCCCGCGCCGGCGGTGTGGGTCGCGAGGATGCGGGGCCAGTCGGCGACGTGGCTTGGCAGGGAGACGGTGTTGTTCGCGCCGGTGTCGAGGATGAGGAGGATGTCCTGCCCGCCGCCGAGGGTCGCGACGACGGCGGGGAGCCCGCGGTAGTTGTGGAGCTCGACACGGTCGGCGCCGACGGGCGGGGTGAAGGTGTCGCGTCGGTAGACGGTGAGCTGGTTGTTGGGGTAGTCGATGGTGAAGGGGTGCTGGGCGAAGGCGTTGAATCCGATGAGCCCGCCGGCGCTGACCCCGAGCCCGCCGGTGAGTTGCCTCATGCTGAGCGCGGCGATGCGGTGGTTGGGGATGCCGAGGCCGCCGAGGGAGAGGGTGTCGACTTCACGGAACTCGAAGTCTGCGGTGCCGGCGATGCCGCGTGTGCGCCCTTCGCCGACGACGGGGAGGTTGAGCCGGTTGGCGAGCCCGGTGTCGACGATGGTGATGTTGCTGCCGGTGTCGAGGAGCATGAGCCCGGCGTTGTTGCCGTTGACCCGTCCGCGGGCGAAGAGGTAGGCGTGCTGGCGGGTGAGGTCGATGGTGACGGAGGCGGGGAGCGTGGCGGGGTCGTTGAGGTGGATGGCGGGCGGGTCGCTGGGCGGCAGGGACTGGGGGCGGGTGGGCGTGTTGCTGCAGCCAAGCAAGAGCAGGGCGGATACGGCGAGCAGCAGGCGTTGGAGGGCGATGCGGTGTGATGGCATAGATGGATCGTAACAGACCGCCGGGGGCCGCCGTACCGCCCGCGCCAAAAAGAAGCCCACGCTCGTCGAGCGTGGGCTTCGGGGTGCTTGCATTGCGTGTTGTTTTTACCAGTCCAGCAGGATGATGTGCGGGCTGACACCGTCGCGGTCGCTGATGATGCGCTGGTAGCCGAGGTTGTTGCCCGGGTCGATCGCGCCGCTGGGGTAGAGCCGGCTGGTCCGCCCGCGTTGCCCGGAGCGGACGATCTCGTCGAAGCGCTGCTGGAGGTAGAAGGTCAGCTCGTGTGCGGTGAGCATCTGGTCGCCGTTGAGGTCGGCCAGCTCCTTGTCCTTGTTGAACGCGTCGGTGAAGAAGAGCGAGAGGTAGCCGCCGGCCTGGTACTTCTCGGCGACCATGGAGAGGCAGTCGCCCTCGGAGGAGAACAGGCCGATGCGGCCGGGCTTGGTGACGATGTCCTTGGCGAACCCGCCGGAGTAGCACGCGTCGACGACGACGAGTGTGGTGCCGGCGTTGATGTGGTCGAGCATGTTGGCGAAGTCATCGTCGGAGATATCGCCGTCGTAGACGGAGAGTGTCTCGTTGTTGCCGTCGGGGTCGGCGATGTCGGCACCGCCGATGCGTCGGACCTGGTCGCCGTGGCCCGAGTAGAAGAAGACGAACATGTCGTCGGGGCCGGCCTGTGCGCCGATCTGTTGGATGGCCTGCGTGATGCCGTCGATGGTGGCTTCGTCGTTGGTGAGGATGATCGCGTGGTCGCGGTCCATATCGAAGTGCTGGGTGAAGACCCGCGCGGTGCGTGTGGCGTCGGCGTCGCAGTAGGCGAGATCGTTTTCGCCGGGGTAGTCGTTGATGCCGACGAACACGCCGTAGACCTGGCCGCCTTCCTTGATCGCCCACTCGCCGGCGTCGAACTTGTTGGCGTCGAGGTCGAGGGTCAGGGCGTAGCCGCCGGTCTCGCCGGTGCGGAACGTCGTGGCGGTGACGTAGTACGTGCCCGACTCGGCGACGCGGAAGGCCATCTGCGAGTTGGTGTCGCCGGCGTGGTAGTCGTCGTTCATCTCAACGAGCTGGCCCGGGCCCTTGATCTTGAGGACGGTGTCGACCTCGTCGGACTCGAGGGTGAGGATGACGGTGTTGCCGGCCTCGGCCTCGAAGGCATAGGCGTCGACGTAGCCGTTGCCGTTGAGGGCGGGCTCGCTGCCGTCGAACTCGCTGCGGATGACCTGGCTGCCGTTGACGCGGGTCGCGAGGTAGCCGGCCGCGGTGCTGGCCGAGAGGGTGTAGGTCCCGGTCTCGCCGCCCTCGAAGCTGGTGACCCCGACGCGGTACTCGCCGGGCTGGAAGATGTTAGTTTCGATCCGGCTGGTGCGTGTGTTGCCGTGGTCGTCGTTCTCTTCCCACGAGCCCGTCGGGTCTTCGAGGATGAGGTAGGTGTCAAAGCCCTCGCCGTCGATCTGGAGCATGAGGAGCTGGCCCTCTTCGCAGGTGACGTCGTACCAGTCGATGTGCTCGCCGTTGGGCAGGGTCGGGTCGTTGGGGGTGAGTTCGCCCGAGACGGAGGTCGTCCCGCCGAAGCTCAGGGTGTACGCGCCGCGATCGTCTTTGTCGAAGCACGTGGCGTGGACCGTGTACTCGCCGGCGGCGGGCGCGACAAACTCGACCCGGCTGTGGCGACGCGAGTTGTTGTAGTCGTCGTTCTCGATCGCCTCGTCAAGCTGCGGGCCCATCACCGACAGGTACGGGTCCAGGTCTTCGCTGCGCAGATCGATCGCGATCCGCTCGCCTTCCTCGGCGACAAAGGTGTACGCATCGTACGGGCGGTCGTCCTCCGCACGGATCGGGTCGTTGTCGCTGATCGTGCCCTGCTCCACACGCGGCTCGGTGTTGTCGAGCACGAGCGTCGTCCCCTCGACCCGCTCGCCCTGGCCGCCCGCGTGGTGCCCGCCGACGCCGGGGGTGATCGTGACCGTCACGGTGTACGCCCCGCGCGCATCGGGGTTGAAACACGTCGCGATGATCGCGAACTCGCCGTCTCGGGTCGCGGTGTACTCGATCCGGCTGTTGGTTACACCCTCGGCCATGTCGTCGTTTTCGATCACCTCCGTCAACTGGTCGGCGTCGAGCGCGAGGTACGTGTCGACCTCGGTCGATGTCATCTCCACGACGATCTGGTCCCCTGCCGAGGCGTCAAACGTAAACTGGTCGTACGGGCTGCCGTCTTCGAGCTTATCGTCCGCGTCGGTGAGGGTGCCTCGCTCGACCATCGGCTCGTTCTGCTGCGCCGCGGCGGTGCCCGCGAGCCCGAGCCCCAGGAGGGCCGATAGCAAAGCGCGTGTCGTGAGATGGGTCATCAATGATTCTCCAGTGGGCTGGGTTGAGGGGTGATAAGAATGCGATTCTTGAATGACGAAGCGGCTGGGACTGGCTTACTCCCGCCGCGGTCAGCGACGAGCTTATGGGAATTCGGGTTGATCCCGGGATCGACCGCCGCAGACTCGACATAGGGCTCTATCGGCTTGGGCTGGACGACGATTTCGTGATCCCGGGAAGAAACATCGCGGCATCGCTTCAACGCCGTCCGCATTTTATCGCTGTTCAGGCCGACCGCCGCCGGCTCACCGGGCGGCGCGGTTGCCACGACGCCGGGCCCCTGTCCCCGGCCGCGAGCCACCCCAAGCATCCACAGGCGATCGATCATCCGGCATCCTTTGCGGCAGGGAAACTGGGCGGCAAACTGCCCAAGTATAGCTTCATTACGGATAAACCCGCATGCCGGTTCGCCCGCAGATGAAAGCGATGTCGCGGGGAAGGCGGCCGGCGTCCGTTTGATGCGGGCGTACGGGGCCTGGGCGTAAGACTTGCGGCTTTGCGGTCTTGTCGAGCGATCAGCCGTCGCCCTGGGCCGTGGGGTCGAACGTCACGGTCTTGAGCATCGGCGCACACTCGACCACCTCGCTGCGGACCGAGCCGTCGTCGCCGAGGTGGTGCAGCACAAACCCCGTCCGCTCCGGCGCCGGCGGGTTGGGCAGCCCCGGCGCATGCACCCACGTCCCCGACGCGGGCGGGGCCCAGACGATGCGGGTGTTGCCCCGAAAAAGGGGTCGGGAGTCTTTTTCTTGTGGGGGTGTTGGAGCGGCAGGATCGTCTGTATGAAAAAGACTCCCGACCCCTTTTTCTGCTCCAATGTCGGCCATGCGTGTTTGATGGACATGGCCCGAGCCAATCAGTCGTAGGCCCGGCGTGTTGATGTCAGCCCACATTTCTTGCCGAGCAGACCGATCGCCAAGCCAATACGCGGAGGTATCCGTCTCGGGCTCATCGATCGCGTTCACAAAAAAAGGCGAATGTAGAAACACCGCGAGGTGCCGGCCTTCCCATTTGGCGAAGGGCAGTTGCCCGTGGCAGCGTTCCCACTGTAAGCGCCCGATCGTTTCGCTAGAACCGTAGACCATGCTGTTGAGGCCGACGAGTTCCCACGGGCCAAGCGTCTTCCAAAACCAGTCGCTGAATCGGCCGCAAAAAGTGTCCTGCCACGCGCGGAGACGCTCAGCAGTTATCGCCCCATGCTCTGCCCCCGCAAAGTTCCCCACATCATGGTTCCCTGGCACCGCGAACCACTCGCTGTCTAAGCGTTCATCCATCCAATCCTTCGCCCACACCAAATCCTCGGGCCGGTCCCAGCCGTCGTCGGTCAGGTCGCCGGTGACGACGGTGAGGTCGGGCTTGGCTTGGTTGATCCCCGCAATCACCAGCTCCGCCTGCACCTGGCGCGCAGGCACGCGCGGCGAGAGGTGCAGGTCTGAGACTTGGGCAACAACGGGCATAGCAGAACCCCTGAGAACACGAAGCGACAGGGCGGAAAGACGACCCGCAGGATAGCAGTGTTACGGCGGTGCGGATATGTTCGATGTTCGATGTTCGATGTCAGATGTTCGATGACCGCAGTCGCACATCGCACTTCGCACATTACTCCCACTCGATCGTCGCGGGGGGCTTGGACGAGATGTCGTAGCACACGCGGTTGACGCCGCGGACCTCGTTGATGATCCGGTTGCTGATCGTCGCCAGCACGTCGTACGGGATCCGCGCCCAGTCGGCGGTCATGAAGTCCTGGCTCTCCACCGCGCGGACCGCGACGACTTGCTCGTGCGTTCGGCCGTCGCCCATCACACCCACGCTCTTCACCGGCAGCAGCACGGCGAACACCTGCGCGGTCCGGCGGTACAGGTTGTTCGCGACGATCTCCTCGAGCAGGATCTCGTCGCAGTCACGCAGCAGGTCAAGCTGCGGCCGGGTCACTTCGCCCAGCACCCGCACCGCCAGGCCCGGCCCGGGGAAGGGGTGACGCCAGACCATCGACTCGGGCAGCCCGAGCACCAGCCCGAGCTGTCGGACTTCGTCCTTGAAGAGGTTGCGCAGCGGCTCGATGAGGTCGAAGCCGAGCTGCTCGGGCAGCCCGCCGACGTTGTGGTGCAGCTTGATGTTCGCGGCCGTGCCCGCGTAGCCGTGGCCCGACTCGATGACGTCGGGGTAGAGCGTGCCCTGGGCGAGGTACTTGGCGTTGGTGATGTCGCCGCTGGCCTGCTTGAACACCTCGATAAAGCGGTGGCCGATGCGTGTGCGTTTTTCCTGCGGGTCGCTGATGCCTGCGAGGTCGCCCAGGAACTGCTGCTCGGCGTCGATGACCCGGAGGTCGATATCGAAGTGGTCGCGGAAGGTGGTCTCGACAAACTCGCGCTCGCCCTTGCGCAACAGGCCGTTGTCGACAAAGATGCAGGTGAGCTGCTTGCCGATGGCGCGTTGGAGCATGGCGGCGACGACGGAGGAATCGACCCCGCCCGAGAGCCCGCAGATGACCTGGTCGTCGCCGACCGTCTCGCGGATGCGCTCGATCTCGTGTTCGAGGTAGTTGGCCATCTTCCACGACCCGTCGCAGTGGCAGACGTGGAAGAGGAAGTTGGAGAGGATGTCGCTGCCGTGGGGCGTGTGGGTGACTTCGGGGTGGAACTGGACGCCGAAGAACGGTTTGGATTTATGCTTGACCGCGGCGTAGGGGCAGGTGCCGGTGGTGGCGAGGGGGAGGAAGTCGTCGCTGAGTGCCTGGACCTGGTCGCCGTGGCTCATCCAGGCGGTGGTGTGTTCGGGGACGCGGTTGAGGATGTCGGAGTCGTCGGTGATGTGGAGCTTGACGCCGCCGTACTCGCGTGCGTGGGCGCTGTCGACTTTGCTGCCCAGGAGTTCGCAGCCGACCTGCATGCCGTAGCAGATGCCGAGCACGGGGACGCCGAGGTCGAAGAGCCGGGGGTCGGGCTTGGGCGCGCCTTCGTCGTTGACCGAGGAGGGCCCGCCGCTGAGGATGATGCCCTTGGGGTTGAGGGCTTTGAGCTGTTCGTAGGTGATCTGCGGGCCGACGAGCATGGAGTAGACGCCTTGCTCGCGGACGCGTCGTGCGATGAGCTGGACGTACTGGCTGCCGAAGTCGAGGATGGGCACGACCTGGCCGCGTGCGGCGTCGGGGATGTCGGCGATCGCGGCGGCGGTGGGGTCGGTCTCGGCGGAAGGGTTAGCGGTCATGGCCGGCTCGCGGGTAGGGTTTTCGGCGGGAAGGGGGGCGGAATGGGAAACCGCGCATGATAACGGATGCGCGGGGCGGGGGCGGGTCACCCCGGTTCCCCGCTAAACTGGGTGGATGAGACGATCTTGGCTCCGGCTTGCAGCGGTTTTGTTCGTGTGGGTGACGCCCGGCGTGTCTGCGGCGCCGGAGATGACCGAGGCGCAGCGGGCGGTGCTGGCGGACAACGCGAGCGACGGGGAGCTCCCGCTGGACGCCGGGCCCGCGTTGTACGCGCTGCTGGAGAACGCCGCGGGCTGGGACGCGGGCGACTTCGCCGGCGAGCGTGGCGCCGCGACGCCGGCGACGCCGGACTTCGCGTTCCTGGCGGAGCAGCCGGGGGAGGTGCGTGGCGATGTGTTCCTGATCGAGGGCCGGTTCATCGAGCAGGTGCGCTACCCGACGCAGGACCGCGACGGCCGAGACCACCTGAGCCGTACGCGGTGGGGCGACCAGCTCACGGCCTGGGGGATCAAGGTCGGCGAGGGTCAGAATGATGTCGTGATGGTCTACTTCGTGGACCCGGACGGCGCGATCGCGCCGCCGAAGAATGGGCAGCGTGTGCGGGTCGCAGCGCGGTTCTACAACGTGTGGTCGGTGCAGAACCGCGAAGGCGAGCCGCTGGAGTTTCTGACGTTTGTCGGCGGCGGGCGCGAGGTGGTCGGCGGCGGTGGGACGGGCGGCGGGCCGATGTGGAACAAGGCGATCCTCCTCGCGGTGGTTGTCGTGGCCGGGGGGTACTACGGCATGCGGGTCTTCCTTTCGCGCAAGGCCAGCGCCGGCCGGGCGCACTCGCAGGCGATGCTCGACCAGCGCCGACGCGAACGCGGGCACGACGCGGACGACGGTGAGGAAGAAGAGATCGACCCCGACCTGCCCGACGACCCGGCCGAGGCGCTGGCGTACTTGCAGGCGAAGGAAGACGGGGAGGTTTGAACCGCCAAGACGCCAAGGTCGCCAAGGAAGACAGCGAAACGAAGTAGCCACAAAGAGGCACACGAAGCACAAATGCGAGCCAATCTGGTTCTGTGCGTCCTGTGTTTTTTTGTGGCTGCTCCTCTCGTCTTCCTTGGCGTCTTGGCGGTTTCGTTTCCCTTGTCCCGTGTTTCTGTGGCTCAACACACAAACCAAACTCGCTAAACTTTCGCCATGCCGACTGTTCGATTGACATTGCCGCAGTGTGTTTACGACATCGTGATTGAGCCGGGCGTTTTGTCGCGTGCCGGTGAGAGGGTGCGCGCCGCCGCGCCGCATGCGCGTGCGGCGGTGGTCGCCGACGAGGCGGTGGCGTCGACGTACGGCCGGGCGGTGGGGGCATCGCTGGAGGCGTCGGGGTACGACACGGCCCAGTGCTTGATGCCCGCGCGGGAGACGCACAAGACGCTGGAGACGGTCGCCTCG
Organism: Phycisphaerales bacterium JB063; assembly: GCA_044439905.1. GTDB lineage: Bacteria > Planctomycetota > Phycisphaerae > Phycisphaerales > Phycisphaeraceae > JAHQVV01. The sequence continues at coordinate 21,136 of JBITAC010000134.1, forward strand.
CTGCTGGACACGATGCTCGAACACCGCATGGAACGCCGGAGCCCGGTGGTCGCGGTGGGCGGCGGGATCACGGGCGACGTCGCGGGCTACACGGCGGCGTCGCTGCTGCGCGGCGTGCCGTTTGTCCAGTGCCCGACGACGCTGCTCGCGATGGTCGACGCGTCGGTCGGGGGCAAGACCGGGGTCAACACGCGCCAGGGCAAGAACCTGGTGGGCGCGTTCCATCAGCCGGCGGCGGTTCTGATCGATCCCGACACGCTGGCGACGCTGCCGGCGCGGGAGCTGCGCGGGGGGCTGGCGGAGTGCGTGAAGCACGGGGTGATCCGCGACGCCGACCTGTTCGACTGGATCACCGCCAACGTCGATGGCATCCTCGGGCTGGACCGCGCGACGCTGGTCGAACTGGTCCGGCGGAACGTCGCGATCAAGGCGGCCGTCGTGCAGGAGGACGAGAAGGAGCAGGGCGTTCGGGCGCACCTGAACTTCGGGCACACCTTCGCGCACGCGATCGAGGCGACCCAGGACAAAGCCGACGGCGCCGACCCGTACTCGCATGGCGAGGCGGTCGCGCTGGGCATGGTCGCCGCGACACGGTTGGCGGTCGATGCGGGACGCTGCGACGCGTCGGTGTACGACCGGCTGGTCGCGCTGCTTGAGCGCATCGGCCTGCCGACGTCGAGCGATCGGCTGGCGGCGGATGAGGCGCTGCTCGGCGTGATGGCGAGTGACAAGAAGGTCCGTGACGGCCGGGTACGCTTGGTGCTGCCCGACGCGATGGGGGCGGTGTCGGTGGTGGACGACACGCCGGGCGACGCGGTGCGCTCGGCGTGGGCGTCGGTGCGCGTCGCCCGCTGAACGTGTTTGCATGTTTGCGCATAAAAAACCCACGGACGACATCCGTGGGCTTGGGGGTTGGGATGTTGGTGTGGTTTTGGGTTACACCTGTGGCTGGAAGCCGCGGGCGAGGGCGACATCGCGGTAGTACTGCTTGACTTCGGGGTCGGACCAGAAGACCAGCGCGAGGATGCCGGCGACGACGGAGAACATGCTGCACAGCAGGACGCAGCAGATCTCGAGGACGGCGATGCCGGTGGCGGGCTTGTAGACCGTGATGGGGTCTTTGAGCAGCTTCGAGGCGTGGACGATCTCCATGATGCCGGCGGTCAGGATGAGGGGCAGCGCGATGAGCGAGAGGCACATCGTGAACGGCGCGAGCACGAGGTAGTAGAGCGAGTAGAGGCAGTTGATGATGCCCGAGATGAGCATGATGATGGCGATGGCCTGGAGCTTGCCGGGCTTGGGGATGCGTCCGCCGGGCGGTCCCTGCGTCGGCGCGGGGCCGGCTGGGTAGCCGCCGCCCTGCATCCCGGCCGGGGGCGGCGGGGGTGGCGGGGCGGTGGGGTCGTGCGAGTGCATCGGGTTGCCTTCGGGGATGTCTTCCAATGCGTATTCCTTGGGAGGGTGTAGCGTCGCGGATGTGTCCGACCGGCTTGCGCGGGGAGGGCGTCACGTCATGCCGATGCTGTCATCGACGCGGCCGGGGGGCGTGGGGTTACGTTGTGGTGCGGCTTGGCTACTTGATCAGGCGCAGGTTGAATGGGTAGCGGTAGGCCTGGCCTTCCTTGGCTTTGAGCATGCCTTGGATCGTGAAAATGATGTCCACGACGAGGACCGCGAGGAAGGTGAGGTAGCCGATGCAGACGATCATGAGGATGCCGCTGATGAACATGCCCAGGAACATCATGATCTGGAAGTTCAGGGCTTCCTTGGCCTGGTCCTCGATAAACTTGGACTCTTCCTTCTTGATGAGCCAGAGCACGAGCGGCCCGACAAAGCCGGTGATGAGGCCCAGCAGATGGCAGAGCATGCCCATGGTTTTTTCGTCGTCCTTGAGGTCGGCGAAGGCGGGGGCGGCCGCGTCGTCCCCGGGCGGGGGCGGTGCTGGCGCGGGCTCGGGCTCCGGGGTGGGGGGCGTTTCCGGTGTTTCGGGCGGGGTGGGGTTGGTTTCGTCGGACATGATCTCGATCCTCGGGTTTGTTTGATGGGGTGGGTGGGGCGGCCGACCGCCGCATGACCGGGCCAGTATGGCCGATCCTGCGGCTACGTCAAGGGTTTGGCGTGTTGCGGTTGTGTTCGGGCGGGTGTGGCGGACCGGCTACAATGGTGTGATGCGCCGAGTACGCCGATACGACCTGTCGCCCCGTGTGGACCTGATGCCGCTGATCGATGTGGTGTTTTTGCTGCTGACGTTTTTCATCGTGGCGATGGTGGTGCTAGTGCAGGTGCGGACGACGGGGGTGACGCTGGCGTCGGTGGAGGGGGGCGGCGAGGCGGAGACGGACGCGCTGGTGCTGATTGAGCTTGGGCGGTCGGGCCGGGTCTCGATCGACGGCCGGGCGGTGGCGGACGACGAGCTGGACGCGGCACTGGCGGAGTTGGCCCAGCGCGCGGATCACCCCCCGGTGGTGCTGACCGTGGAGTCGGGCCAGGGCGACCGCGACCGGGTGGAGCAGTACATGCAGCTCATCGGCCGGATCGAACGCGCCGGGATCGAAGAGATCCAGTTCCCGGAGTTTGGCGGGGCGTTGGATTAGAACACGGATGTGACCCGCCCGGGCTGGCGGCTTAAGCCGCCAGTCCAAGCAGCAAGGACGTCATTTAAAAAACGCACACAATCGCATCGCAAACAAACATCCACGCCCCATGCCCACCCGTCGCTTCAACCCGGCCCTGCCCCTCGCGTTTGCGGTCGCCATCGCGCTGCACGCGGTGGTGCTGCCGTTGGTGCTGATGGGGGGGGAGGGGGGCGAAGGTTTATCACACGATGTGTTCAAGGTGCTAAGGGTGGATGGCCCAGATTCAGCAGTGGCCGGTGCTGACGTTGAACTCGATGTCCTGCTGAGTTACGAAGGTCCGGTACCTGAAGCCGCCGCTACATTTGCAAGCGTCTGGCTTTCGCGTGACCGTGAACTGGACGTTACCGATGGGGCAGACGATCTGCTGTATGAAACCCAGTTCCGGTCCCCATTCGGTGCAGACGGCGGCGAGGCTGTTGTGATGCTGCCCGCTCATTTGCCGGAAGGCGCGGATGGCCCTTATCAACTGATAGTTGTTTTTAGGCCGTTTAGTAAAGAGTTACTCGGTGCTGGTTCGGACTGGAGCAACAACACCCGCGCCACCCCCCTCTACATCGACGGCATCGCACGCCCCGAGCTCCAGATCGCCCACGCCCAGCTCCCCGAACAGGCCATCGCCGGCGGCACCGCCTTCTTCGACTACACCGTCCAAAACCGCGGGCCCGGCTACGCCTCCACGCCCGACGGCCAAGGCGGCTGGCGCGACGCCGTCTACCTCTCCGCCGACACCACACTCGACCCGCGCGACCTCCCGCTCCGCGACTTCATGCGCCGAAGCCCGCTCGCGCCGGGCGACACCTACGCCCACCAGCGCGTCACGCTCGACCTGCCCCGCATCACGCCCGGCAACTACTACCTCATCCTCGCCGCCGACGCCGACCAGGTCCTCGACCAGCCCTCCTTCACCGCCGGCTACTACACCCAGCCCATCGAGCTGCTCGACACGAACAAGCCCGACCTCGCCATCGCCTCCATCGTCTCGCCCGGCATCGCCGCGCTCAACGAACCCTTCAGCGTCCAGTGGACCGCCGCAAACCTCGGCTCCGTCGATGCCGACCCGCCCCGACACGACGCCGTCTACCTCTCGAAGGACGACACCCTCGACGCGTCCGACACCCTGCTCACCACGCAGCGCACCGACCTCCCCCTGCCCGCGCAGCAGCGCGCCGCCCAGCCCGCCGTGTCCGTCACCATCCCCAACGAGCCCATGTACACGCCGGGCGACTGGCACCTGATCGTGGTCGCCGACGATGGCGGCGCGATTGATGAAGGCCCGTTCGAGTACAACAATCATTTCGCCGTGCCCATCACGCTGATCGCTGAGCGCCTCGAAGACGACGAGCCCGACCTGGGCGAGCCCGACAACGCCCCGCGCCTCACCGTCGCGTGGATCGAGCACGAACGTATCGAACGCCACATGGCCCGGCTCAGCGAGACCATCCAGCCCGCCATCCAGAACCTCGTCGACCCCGACCCCAACGCCCCGCTGGTCCACGAGCCCCGGCCACCGGCCCCGCCCGCGATCGCGCTCCAGGCCGGCGGCGACCCCAACGACCCGACCCAGCCCGTCAACCCCAACGAGCAAAACAGCGCACGCCCCCAGCCCCCCGCGCCCGATGCGCCCGACACCAACACCGCGCCCCGCCCGCGCGACCCCAACGCCCAGCCGCCCGAACGCGTCGAGGGGCTTGATGGCAACGGCGACGACCTGCCCATGCCCCGCGAAGGCGAAGACCGACCCACCCCGCGCGACGCCGACAACAACCCCCAGCGCCCCGACACCGCCGACCGTGACGACGACCCGCGCAACCCCGGCGAGCGCCGCGTCGAGTCCGATGCCGACCCCGATGCGCCCGATACCGAAAGCGACACCGACAGCGAAACCCCCGCCCCGCGCGACCGCGAGACCGATTCCACCAACCCCGACGACAATGATTCCGATCAGCCCTCGGAGGTGATGGACGACAGCGCGGGCGAGACCCCCAACGACAACGACCCGAGCGAAGAGCCCAGCGAGACCGACGGCCAAGGCGACGCGGACAACGACCAGGACTACGCCCCCGAGACGCCCGACCCCGCCGAGCAGGACAGCGATCGGCCCGAAGGCGAGCCCGTCCCGCCCAGCAACCCCAGCGAGGAAGAGCAGACCACCCGCGCCCCGCGCGACGACGCCGAGGCCGACCCGACCGACAACCAGCCTGACCCCCTCCGCCTCGAAGAAGGCAACGTGCTCGTGGGCCAGGGCGTGCGCGTCAACACCTCCCGCATCCGCCGCGGCTCCACCACCTCCCGACTCACCGCGACCCCGCGCGACACGCTCGTGCGGATCGTCTTCAACAGCCAGGGCCAGGTCGTCGAGGCCGAGGTCCTGGGCGAAGGCACGGGCTACGAAGACTGGGACAGCCGACTGCTCGAAGCCCTCTACCGCTGGACCGCCCAGGGCCCCGACATCGAAGCCGCCGACCCGCACTACGTCCTCCAACTCGAATACAAGTTCGGCCTGCTCAATCGCAGGGCCGAGTAGTTAGGGCCTAGGGCCTGGGGCTCGGGATCGACTCAACATGTCAGCACCCATTGCGTTGCCACCCCAACCCCCGCTACCCTGAAACCCAACGGCATTACCTCCAACCTAAGCCCCAGGTCCTAGCGCCTAAAGACTTTCCAACCATGCAACGCACCACCCCCGACGGCCTCATCATCTCCTGCGACTTCTGCGGCACCGACTGGGACGCCTACGACGAGTCCCAGCAAAACCCCATGACCGAAGGCCACCACGGCTCGGTCATCTGCCTCAACTGCACCAAGCTCGGACTCGAACAAGCCAAGCCCGCCGAAAAGCCCTTCAAATGCACGCTCGGCCTCACCGACCACGACCCCGGCGAGGCCTGCTGGTCCCACCCCAACCCGCCCGACCCCGACGCGCCAGGCCTCAACAAACACGCCATCGCCCACTGGGACAACCTCCGGCAAGCCGGCCGAACCTTCGGCAACGACGAAGACGTCGACTACACCTGGCCCGTGGGCAAGTACCCGCGGGTTTGGAAGCCAAGCGAAACACCCTCGGTGTAAACAGTCAGCAGGAGTGGTCCCCCGATCGGTGCTCGTGTCATACCCAGAGCGACTCCGTGCAGATCAGAAACAACGCGAAGGCAATCATCGCGATATAGATCGTGCACACGTTTGCATAGAACGCATAAGAAAACAGATTCTGAATTTTGGATGCTGTCCAGTGTGTTCGGCGGAAGTATTTAGTGCTGTTGCCCGGGAAAAAGGACTCGGCGCCGGACTCAAGAAAACGCTCGATGTCATGGAGCCGCTGAATAAAACGCTGCTGAAATGATTTGAACAACGCGTCCATGTACCAAAACAGGAGTGTTGAGAAGATCGCCGAAAAAAGGATCAGGTCTACTTGCTTCGTCACCCATAGTGCGACTGCACCGGAAAAAATGGTGATTGACCAGCCCTTGATCTGAAACGCTCTGCCGTCCATCGCGGCGATGTTCTGGTGCAAAGCGAGAATTTCTGTATTCAGAATCGTATGTTCATGTGCCGCTAAATCGAATAAAGTGCGTGGCATTGGTTTCCTCCTGTTCGAGAAATGTGATGCGTCGGTTTTGTTTGCCACCAACTGCTAAGCGAATGTAGCCCGGAAATGTGTGGCTAAAACGGCCTCATCTCTCCTAGCACCTCCGTGCCTCTGTGGGTCAACCTTCCCCATTGCCCAGCCCCGGGGCGAGGACCATGTTGTCCCGGTGCACCACCGCCGTGTACGCGGGTCGGCCTAGCAGCTTCTCGAACTGGGCGGACTGTCGGCCCTTGATCAATGCCAACTCGTCGGCCGTGTAGTTACTCAGGCCGCGTGCGAGTTCTTTGCCGTTCGTGTCGCGCACCATCAACACATCCCCACGATCAAACCGCCCCGTGATGTCGGTGATGCCCGAGGCCAGCAGCGACTTGCCCCGCTGCGTCAGCGCCTTGGCCGCGCCGTCATCCACCGTCACGCTCCCCGCGGGCCGGGCGGTCAGGGCGATCCAGCGTTCCCGGCTGTCGAGCTTCTTGCCCGTGCCCAGGCCCGCGCCGCTGGGCCGAGCACGCACGGGCGATGTAAACACCGTCCCGATCTTCTCGCCCCGCATCAGGTCCACCAGCACGTTCTTCCGCCGGCCCGGCGCGATCACCGCCAGCTCGCCCGCCTCGCACACCACGCGGACCGCGTCGAGCTTCGCCGCGATCCCGCCCGTCCCCCACGTCGTCGACGCCTGCTTCGCGTGCTGCTGCGCCGCGATCGGGTCTTCACACCAGTCGATGACCCGGTCTTCCCCATCGAGCAAACCCGCGACGCTCGTCAGCAGCACCATCGCGTCCGCCCGCAACGCGTTCGCGGTCAGCGCGGCGAGCATGTCGTTGTCGCCAAAGCGAAGCTCGTCGACCGCGACCGTGTCGTTCTCGTTGAGCACGGGCAGCACATCCAGCCGGGTGAGTGTCGTGATGCAGTTGCGGATGTTGAGGAAGCGTGCGCGGTCGTCGAAGTCCGCGCGGGTGAGCAGGACCTGCCCGACGGCCATGCCGCGGCGCTTCGCGGCCGTGTGCAGGTGGGACATCAGCTTGCGTTGCCCGACCGCGGCGACCGCCTGCTGCGTCGCGACGTCCTTAGGCCGTTTCGCCAGGCCCAGCTCCGCGCAGCCCGCGCCGATCGCGCCGCTGCAGACGAGCACGACCTCTCGGCCGTCGCTGCGCAGGGACTTGATCTGCGACAGCAGCGCGGAGATAAACGCCGTATCGATCCCGGGCCCGTCGGGCGTCGCCTTGGTAATCAGCTGCGTGCCGACCTTCACGACCAGGCGTTTCGCTTCACGGAGCGTCGTATTGCGGAGTTGGGTAGAGGGCATGGGGGATCAATCTAACCACGAAGGCATGAAGGAAGCCAGAGAAACAATCGAGCCACAAAAAGGCACCAAACATATAAAAAACGAGTCGGGTATTCCTGCTTTATGTAATCCTTGCCCCTTTTTGTGGCTACCTCTCTCTGCCTTCCTTCGTGCTCTTCGTGTCTTCGTGGTTCAATCGCCGGGTTCCGGGTATGTCGCAGTCTCAGCCGAACCATCCAGCATACCCAACAACAGGTCCGCGTGGCGCGCGGTCGCGCCTTGCCGTGAGCGGATGACCTCGCGGCCGCGCTCGGCGATCTGCCGGGCACGTTCGGGGTCGGCGAGCAGGCGGGCCGACTCGGGCCCGGGCGTGTCGGTTACGACGATGCCGTCCGCCTCAGTCAACGCCCGCATCGTGTCGGCGAAGTCGGCGTAGTGCGGGCCGATGAGTGTCGGCTTGCCCAGCGCGACCGGCTCCATCATGTCCGAGCCATACAGGTCGCCCATGAAGCTCCGCCCCACGATACACACGTCCGCCAGCGCATACGCCCGACGCAGCTCGCCGATCGTGTCCAGCAGGAATACACGCTGCCCTTTGCCAGGCCACTCGGGGGGCGCGGGCGTGCCTGACGTCCGGCGGACCGCGCCCGGCGCAACTTTCATCACCGCGTCGAACCACTCGGGCTTGCGCGGCGCGATCAGAAGCTGCACCCCCGGCGGGCACGTCTCGACCAGCAGCTTCTCCTCGCCCGGCGAGGTCGAGCCCGCGACGATCAGCTTCCGCGACCGGTCGATCCCCAGCTCCCGCGCGAGCTCGTCCGCCCCGGCGACACCCGCCGCGGGCTCGATCACCGCCGTGTCCCACTTCATCGTGTCCAGCACCGACACCCGATCGGTTGGCACGCCCATCGCGATGAAACGCTCGGCGTAATCCCGGGTCTGCGCCGCGACACGGGTCAGCTTCGCAAACGTCGGGCCGATCACACGCCGAAACTTGCGGTAGCCCTTGAAGCTGCGGGCGCTGAGTCGGCCGTTGACCACGACCAAGGGCACCCCCCGCGCCGCGCACGCGTCGGTGAAGTTGGGCCAGACCTCGAGCTCGACCGTCGCCACGAGGTCGGGCTGGGCATGATCCAAAAACCGCGCCACCGCGCCGGAGAAGTCGAGCGGGTAGCGGATGCAGCGGACCCGGTCGAGCGTGCTGTACATGGCTAAGGCGCGGGCGGCACCGGTGTTGGTCGTCGAGGCGATGACGAGCTCGAGCGACGCGTCGCGGGCCAGCAGTTCTTTCACCAGCCCGCCGATCAGTGCCGTCTCGCCCACACTTACCGCGTGGATCAGGATGCGCCGCACGCCCGGCCCCTTCGCCGGCAGCGCCGTGAGCGACTCCCCCCGCCCCAGCCGACTGGCCCAGTCCGTCTTCCACTTGCCCGTGCGCAGCAGCTTCCACCCCCAGACCGGCGACGCCAGCCCAAGCCCCGCGGCATACAAAATGTCCCGGCCACGACCCATGGCGGGATTGTACGGCTGTCCGATGTCCGATGTCCGATGTCCGTTCTTCGCTCGAACTGTCGGGGCGATGGATTGGCGTGGAGTATTTCGAACATCGGAGATCGAACATCGCACATGGATGCCGTACAATCCCCGCCCTATGACCACCGACCCGAATAACACGTTCTACGTCACGACCCCGATTTACTACGTCAACGACAAGCCCCACCTCGGGCACGTCTACACGACGATGGTCGCCGACGTCGTCGCCCGGTACCACCGGCTCAAGGGCGACGACACGTTCTTCCTCACGGGCGTGGACGAGCACGCCGCGAAGGTCAGCGATAAGGCCGCCGAGCACGGGCTGTCGGCTCAGCAGTGGGCCGACCAGAACGCCGCGGCGTTCCGCCAGACGTTCGAGAAGCTGGAGATGACGAACAACGACTTTGTCCGGACCAGTTCGGACCGGCACAAAGCGAAAGTCACCGAGTACGTCGCCGCGCTGATCGCATCGGGCGACGTCTACGCAGGCGAGTACACCGGCTGGTACGACGCGGGCCAGGAGGAGTACGTCCCGGAGAACAAGGCCAAGGCCCAGGACTACAAGTCGGACGTCAACGGCAAGCCGCTGGTGAAGAAGGCGGAGAAAAACTACTTCTTCAAACTCGAAAAATACCGCGAGCCGCTGCTGGCGTTCTATGCCCAGCGCGACGCGGACGGGCGATCCTACGTCCAGCCCGAGGCACGCAAAAACGAGATCCTCAACCGCATCAAGGAAGCCAAGGACATCCCGATTAGCCGGACGGGCAGCGGCGGGTGGGGTATCCCCGTGCCCGGCGATGATGAACAAACCATCTACGTCTGGATCGACGCGCTATTCAACTACCTGACGTATGTCGATGATGACGACCGCCGACACTACTGGGAGAGCGGGGCGACGCACTTCATCGCGAAAGACATCCTGTGGTTCCACGCCGCGATCTGGCCGGCGCTGCAGATGGCGCTGAGCAAGTGCGACGGGTACGGCTGGGTGTGGGGCGAGGGCGTCCGGCAGAACCAGCTCGTCTACTCGCACAGCTACTGGGTGAGCGAGTCGGGCGAAAAGATGAGTAAATCCTTGGGCAACTTCCTTGACCCCGCCGCGATCGATAACTATCAGGCAGAGATTGAAGCGGGTGCGAGGCGGACTTTGGCACACCAGCGAAGTAAGCAAGAAAAGCGAATCGTATCGCCGGATGAGATCAAGTTAGAGCCCGGTCTGGGGCTCAATGCGCTTCGCTACTTCCTTGCGACAAATGGACCGCTTGGTACGACGGATTCTACTTTCTCGCCTGATCTATTCGTCGAGACTTATAACAGTGATTTGGCCAACACGTTCGGGAACTCGTGCTCGCGCGTGGCGAATATGATTGGGAAGTATCTGTCGTCGTATGAGGCGACTTCTATTGTGATGGACACTTGGAGTACTGATGTGCTGGATATCGAGCCGATTGCCCATCATCCGGCCTTGTGCGAACAGTATCAACGATCGTTTCTCGCATTAGACCTTAGCGATGCTTCTGCAGCAGCGTTGCGTCTTATCCAGTACGTCGATCAGTTGATTGAGAAGACACAGCCATTCAAGCTGGCGAAAGATATGGAGCTAAACGGGCCTACGGTAAAGAACATTTTGTCTCAGTGTGCCGAGGCGCTACGCATTGCGTCCATTCTGCTTTGGCCGTTCATCCCCGACAAGTGCGAGGCGTTTTGGTCGCGGATTGGGTGTGGGCATTATGCGGAGCAATTGAAGGACAAGGGGCGAGGTGATCTTGAGGCGTGGGTGAAGTGGGGGCAGTTGGAGCCGGGCACGCCGATCGAGAAGGGGGATGCGTTGTTTCCTCGGTATCAGGTTGAGAAGAAGTAGTTGTGGGGGCGGGACGGGTTTGGAACAAGGGGGCTGGACGGGTTGGTTTATCAACCACTCCGGGCGGGGGGGGGGTTTAGTCGTGCGGGGCGTTGGGGGCTCGTTTTTTGTTATAGTCGTAGCGGTTGTTGTGGGCGCCCTACAAGTAGGCCATGAGTTAGTTT
>JBITAC010000135.1:0-4743 GCA_044439905.1 Phycisphaerales bacterium JB063
CACGTCACACACGCTCTTGTCACGGGCGATCTCATCCAGCAGCGGCATGTACTCGCGCGGGTCGGAGGTGTAGGCGGGGACATACCCGGGCTTGCCGTTCGGGTCGAATCCCTGCAACGCGCCAAACACATCACGAATCTCCCTCCACCCCTTCCGCTCCGCGATCGCGATGTTCAGTTCGGTGTCAGTCATCTTGCGTTCCTTGCTCATGGTTGGTCCTGGGTGGGGTGGGGGTAAAACGCCTCGAGTTCGTAGTCGCCGACGCGCTCAATGAGGCAGTAGCCGCCGCCGTATCCGTAGGCCACGATCTTGTTTATTTGCTCGGAGTGATTCACGAGTGAGTGGACATAACGCACGCTTCGCCCGATCTTGTCTGCCGCATCCTGAATCGTGATCGTCCGGCCAGCCCTGTCACGCTCAATGACGATCTCCACGAGCCGCCGCTCGTCTCGTTCCCTGCAAGTCTCTGCCATGCCTTACTCCTGCCCGACGGGCGTTAGGGTGATTTCGATGCGGGGGTTGGAGGCGTCTTTCTCGCGACGCACCGGGCCCCAAGACAACTCGCTGTCGTCCACAATCACCTCCGCGTCCTGAATCCCGTCGATGCTGTGCTTCAGAATCGAGATGATGTTCTGGCGGTCGCGGAAGTTGCGGGTCTTGTGGTAGGCGACGACATCCACACGCACCGAAACAAGGCGCATTGCATGACCGGGCTGGCGGACGCACTCGGCCCACGCCCGCTGCCGGGCCTCCTTCTTGGGCTTGAGTTTGGCCCGCCAGTGATATCTCTTGTTGGAGTCCAACTGCTTCGCGGGCCACGGGATGGTGATGGTGAGGGGCTTAGCCATGCTTCGGCCCCGCTTTCCGACCGGCTTCGGTTGGCCAGTGCGTCATCATCCGCGAGCCCTTGATGCTGCACTTGCGCGGGTCGCGGGACTCGATGAGCCCAAGCTCGCGCAGCTCAGGCAAACGTCGGCTCACCTCGATCTGGTCGATGCCCTTGAGCCAGTTGGCCAGCTCCGCAGCCGTCCGGCCCGGCCCGGCACACACCTCGGCCAGCAGTCGTTCACGGTTACAGAATGCTCTCCCGCTCGCCTCGTGACGCTCTGCGGCCTCGCGGCTGGTTTCGGGGTCGGTGGCCCGGCTTGAAGCGACGGGGGCGGGCTTACGCGGGCTCTCCGTGGCTCTGCGCGGCGACGGCGCAGCATCCGGGGCGGGTTGGGCTTGGGTAAACAGGTTCATGGGCTACTCCATTCGGTCCAAAAAGTTTTTGTGCAGTCGCCTCGTCACGCAGTCGGTGATGGCCTGCCCCGCCGGGGATGTCATCAGGCGGTACACGGTCTCACCGCGAACAAGGTGTCGACTCCGGCCGCACGCCAGACAGGCGCGATGCCCGCTATATCCAAAGCGACCGACCAGCCACGGGATCATTGCGGACATGTAAATCACTTCCGCCGAGTGGTTGCGTGCGTTGCCAACTCCGGTCGCGTACTCCGCCGCCGCAATCAACTCCTCGAATGTCGGCAGCGGAATGTCGTGGGGCCAACTGATGTACGGGAGCTCTTCCCACTGGCCGGGTGCTGCACCTCTCATGCTGACCCCCTGTAGCTCTTCCAGTCGCACTCGATGAACACGCCCGACTCGACAATGCGGGACACGATCGAGGGGCCGACCGACTTGGCGAACGCGGCGCGGGACTGGTTTGTGATGAGCAGCGTCGCCTTCTCGTCCCCGTAGCGGTGGTCCACAAGGTTCACCATCGACCGCGTCTCGTACTCGGTGTCGCCACGCTCGTGCGCGTCGTCGATGATGAGCAGGTGCGGCCGGGAAAAATGCTTGATGCGGTCAGACTCGCAGTTGTTGTTCATCCCCTCGCGCAGGTCGCGGAACAGGTCCATTGCCCGGATGTAGCGAACCGTCTTGCCCTTCGCGGCAAACTCACGGGACGCACACACCGCCATCTGCGTCTTGCCCCGGCCACGGTCGCCGGACAGGATGCCGGTCATGCCGCCGAGCAGGGACTTGGTCAACGCGGTGCAGGACGCGGCCCATGCGTCGCCCTTGGCGTCCGACTGGCGGAGTTTCAGGTGCCGGCGGGGCAGGCCGGACCGCGCGATGATGTCCTCGGCCAGCCGCTTACGCCGGATCTCGTCCAGCTCACTCGGTGTCGGTGTAGCGGAGGGTCGGGATTTCAACTTGGTCGCTATCGATTTCGCCGCGACTCGCTGCGGCTCTTTCGGCGGCGGTGCCAGCGCCCGGCGCTTTTCGATGACCTGCTGGGCCAGCGCCGCCTTTGCCAGGGAAGATGCCCTGCCAGCCGTTGGCGATGCTGGTATCGATGGCTCGGATGGATTCTGCGTGCCCATGTTCGGCAAGCTCCTTGAGTTTTTGTTTCACGGATCGGGGTTTCAGCGCACGCCAGCCGCACTCACGGCGGTATTTCTGGTACTCGCGCCACTTGTCGCGGAACTCGGGGGTGTCGAGGGGCGGCGGGATGTCGTCGAGGTCGGACGGCTCCGGCTTGCCCCCACCAGACCGGCGGGCATCGCCCGCGCTGTCTTTTTCTTTGTCTTTACTCTTCTCTTCTCTTCTCTTCTCTTCTCTAGGTGCGCATTTCGTAACGCTCGGAGCGTTACTTTTGTCACGCCCGCGTAACGCTGACGCGCGCTTTGCGGTCTGGCATCGCCGTTTAGCGGTGTTTCCGTTGTGTCGGTCGAAGTTTGGTAGGGTTACGCCATCGCCGTTGACTTCGAGCCAACCAACTGCTGCGCACGCTTCCGCAAAACCCGTAACGCCGATGACGCGATTTAGTAACGCTGGCGTAACGCTCGCAGCGTTACCCGACTCAGTGTGCTGGTCGAACCACCGCCACAGCTTGAACAGCTTGCCGACGGCGAGGTCGGGGTCGTCCCAGCCCATCGCGGCGGCGATCGCCATCACCTCGGGCTTCTCGGGTGTCGCCAGCTCCATTTTGATCCAGTCACCTGCCACGCTATTCGTTCTCCGTGGGGGAAACAAAGACATGCCAAACCAAGTTGCCGTTGTCCATAAGGACCGTGCCCAAAAACTTCCCGATGTCCCCGTGGATGGGGTGGCCGGTCCCACGCACCTCAACCCTGACGCGGCTCGGCCCGCGATCCATGTCAACCAGACACCACATCACAACATCGCCGTGCTGCAACCCGACGGATATGGGCGTGATGTAGTGGTCGGAGTGGACGACCTGCGCAGTGGTTGCGTCAAGGATGAACTTGTGAATTGTGCCTGCCATGTCTTACTCCTGCCCTGCGGGCGTGGGGGTGGTTAGTCTTTCTTGTCCGGCTTGCTGGTTCCAAAAACCCTTGCAATGGCTTCGCCCAACTCCATGCAAACAATCGCGGGCCACATCACCGCGAAGAGAGCACCAACAAGAAGTGGCCCACCTACTTCGCCCAGCTTTTCCCGCTCATCCGGAGTCGCCGAGGCCCACGCAAACCCCGCCAAGACCCAGCCAATCGCAAGGTAGATCGACATCCATATCCAAACGCTCATATCGCTATCTCCAAAGGGGTGTAAAAAAACAGCCCGGAGCGCAAGTAGCGCTCACGAGCTGCTTCCGGGGGTTGTGTTGTCGCGCGCCTTGGGCGCGGGTAGAATCGCTCACGGTGACGCTCCCTATAGCGTTGCCCACGGCCCAGGGTGTTGACGCACCGCTGGGCCACTTTCGTAGCAACGCCATTGTACCAAACTGCCGAGTTTGAAGCAATGAAAGATATAAACACTTAGGCATCTTTCACCCCCGGCATGGACCACCAAAGCCCGCCCTCTTCGGTATCAACCGTCCAGCCCGCCGCGACCAGCTTGAGGCGCAGTTTCTTCGGGGTCAGGTTGTGACCCTTGCCGCGCAGGTCGGCGCAAAGCTCTTTCAGCATCACGGGCAGATACGACCCGTCACTCGCGGGGAACGACTTGACGTGTTCGACGCAGATTCCCACCACGGGGTCTACCCGCTTCCGCTTGAACGGCAGCTTGCCCGTCTGCGATGGGTCGACCCGCCGCGCGTACTGCAGCAGCAGCGCCGTCTCGTGGGTGCGGTTGACGTAGTTGAAGCGCTGGCCTTCCAGCACCTGCCAAAGCCCGTCCTCGCGTGCCTCGTACACCGACCAGTTGGCGGGGACGCGGGACATATGGCACTCCAACAGGCCGGGCGGGGTGATGAGACTGCGCCAGTTGCCCACGCCCTGCTTGGGGTTCTTGCGCCACGGCTTGCCCTCGTCGCGCAGGAAGTCGTCAACAGACACCTTGCACTCGAAGATCGCGGTGTCGTCGGCAGAGGCCCAGCCGATCAGGTCAGGGCGCTCGCCACGGGTCATCATGCCGGACTTGCAGGGCTCGACCAGGACGGGCTTGTACCCGCTGGCGATGAGCCAGTCTTTGCCGAGTTGGTTGAGGTCGTCGTGGGTCATGCGGCACCTCCACTGCCAAACAGGACACCCTGCGCCAATCGGTTGGCGGCGATCTCGCAGTAGCGCTCTTCGAGCTCGATGCCGATGGCTTTGCGGCCGAGGTCTTTCGCGGCAACCAAAGTGCTGCCACTTCCCATGAATGGGTCTAGAATCACGCCAGGCGGGCATTTCCCAACAAGCTCACGCATGAGCCCAACTGGCTTTTGATGTGGGTGAACACGACCGGCAGACGCCCATGAAACGGGGGCCGGGAAATCCAGTGCTGATGTACCGCGATGCCCGTTGAATCCACGGCCAA